>NZ_JBLZRT010000152.1:0-9526 GCF_048564745.1 Microcystis sp. | reverse complement strand
CAGACTTGGAAACTATCTCATCAAATTAGTTCCCCCATAGAACCTCCTTGAGCCATCTTGCACACTTTTCTCTTTTTGTCAAATTTTATGTTAAGAAAGATGTGACTAATGGATAGCTTATCAAGGGGGGCAGGGGGGATCCCCCCGCCTATCGGCACCCCCCTTATCAAGGGGGGCAGGGGGGATCCCCCCGCCTATCGGCACCCCCCTTATTAAGGGGGGCAGGGGGGATCAGAGGCAATAACTACTTACTTAAACTGTAATCGTTATAATCTAATCAGTCTTATTTTAAGACATAAACAAGCTATTAAGAGATTTAGCAAAATTCTAGCGAGTCAGTTTTAGTAACTGCATAATGATATATTGTCTTAAGCGATCGCTGCTTTGAGCCTGTGCATTAACAAACAAACTATAATCCGCTGGACAGCATTTCTCATAATTTACACTGCCTAGTAAAAATTTTAGTACAAATGCTCGGACTGACAACACCGGCACTCATTGAGATAGTCAACAGCTGATCCCAGCCACCTCTTTTTTACCATATTTGGCTACACTTCGCTTCTCATAGGGATTGTAGACTTCCTTGTCACCCCGTCAGAGTTAAGAGCAAAACAGAGACAGAAGCGAAGCTCAACCCGATGATTAGCTAATGGTATCGATAAACATCTTCAATGCTGCTTTTGAGAAGGAGAGGGGTTGCTAAAGCCTCTATAATAAGTAGCCATAGAGATGCCGACAACTTCCCCTGTCGATAGCGAATAAGGAGAAAAAAAACCCAGTGTTTGTCCTCAAAGGTTACGAGTATTTTCTAGGATTTCTGCTCGCTTGCAGTTTAGTACCAATCCTATCCCTAACTGCCTCCAAAGTCCTGCGGCCTAGTGGTGGCGGTCCGGAAAGACGCACTACCTATGAATCGGGGATGGAACCGATCGGCGGTGCTTGGATTCAGTTTAACATTCGTTATTATATGTTTGCCCTCGTTTTCGTGGTTTTTGACGTGGAAACCGTCTTTCTCTACCCTTGGGCAGTAGCTTTCAATCAATTGGGCCTATTAGCTTTTGTAGAAGCACTGATCTTTATTGCTATCCTTGTGGTTGCTCTCGTCTATGCTTGGCGGAAAGGAGCCTTAGAATGGTCATAACGGCCATAATTTTCCTTATTTTTGACTTTTCATGAGAGGATAACCCGATGAGTCCCAACCCTACCAGCGAATTTAAGCAAATTATCGCACAACAAAGCGAAAAAATCCTCAATCCCATCGAACGCACCAAAGTTACCCAGGATTTATCGGAAAATGTCATTCTCACTACCGTTGATGACCTGTATAACTGGGCGCGTTTGTCAAGTCTTTGGCCGATGCTATACGGTACAGCTTGCTGTTTTATCGAGTTCGCGGCCTTGATTGGTTCCCGTTTTGATTTCGATCGCTTTGGTTTAGTTCCCCGTTCTAGTCCCCGGCAAGCGGATTTAATCATCACTGCCGGTACAGTTACCATGAAAATGGCCCCCGCTTTGGTGCGTCTGTACGAAGAAATGCCAGAACCTAAATACGTTATCGCCATGGGTGCCTGTACGATTACGGGAGGAATGTTCAGCAGTGACTCCACTACCGCAGTCAGAGGGGTAGATAAACTTATCCCCGTGGATGTCTATATACCCGGTTGTCCCCCCCGTCCGGAAGCGATTATCGATGCAATTATTAAACTGCGGAAAAAAGTCGCTAACGAATCTATTCAAGAACGTGGGACTGTCCTCCAACAAACCAATCGTTATTACAGCACCACCCACAAAATGCAGGCCACGGAACCGATTCTTACGGGTAAATATCTACAATCGGCTACCCGTCAAGCACCTCCGAAAGAGTTACTAGAAGCCACTGGTATGCCTGTTCCTCCCGCTCTTTTGACCACGAAACAAAAGGAAGAAATCTAAATGACTGAAGAAACCACAGCTATTGTGCAAGCTGGCCCCACTTCGATTTGGTTAAGCGAAAATGGTTTTGATCATCAAGCTTTAGAAGCTGACCATAGTGGTGTGGAATTGATTAAAGTAGAACCAGACTTTTTAATTCCTCTGGCCACTGCTTTATTCGCTTATGGCTTTAATTATCTCCAATGTCAGGGCGCTTACGATTTGGGACCGGGTAAAGAATTAGTTAGTTTCTATCATCTGGTCAAAGTAACCGATAATGTCGATAGTCCCGTGGAAGTGCGCTTAAAAGTCTTTCTTCCTAGAGATAATCCCAGGGTTGCCTCGGTTTACTGGATTTGGAAAGCCGCTGACTGGCAAGAACGAGAAAGTTATGATATGTTCGGCATTATTTATGAAGGACATCCCCACCTGAAACGGATTTTAATGCCGGAAGATTGGGTCGGTTGGCCCCTACGCAAAGATTACGTTTCTCCCGAATTCTACGAACTACAGGACGCTTACTAAGTCGAGAATTTAATCACTAATTAGGTTATGGATCCTATGGGGTTGGAAGCTATTTCTAGCCCGATTTTTTTTTGATACTAAATCCGTTGAATATAGGCTACATAAGTAGGTAGGCGTTAAAAATTATCAGATGCCCCCCTTATTAAGGGGGGCAGGGGGGATCCCCCCGCCTATCGGCACCCCCCTTATCAAGGGGGGCAGGGGGGATCAAAGACAAAATCTATCTTCAATTTAATTATAACCAGCTACTTATTATCAGGAGAGGCACTCCTGCAAAACGGAGAATAAATAATCAGTTTTTAATAACTGGATTTAGTATTACTTAGCCAAGAAAATCCTCGATCGCCTGTGCCGTCTCTTCCGGTGCTTCTTCCGGTAAAAAATGACCACTGGCGATCGCCTGTCCTGTCACTTGATTAGCTCGCTGCTGCCAAAGAGCGATCACATCGTATTGACGTGCGATGAAACCTTTTTTTCCCCAAAGAACCAAGAGGGGGGAGGAAATTTTCCGGTCTAAATCCTGACGATCATGCTCTAAATCGATGGTAGCGGCGGCCCGATAATCGGCACAGGTGGCGGTTATCGTGCTTAAATCTCGAAAACAACGCCGATATTCCCCCAAAGCTTCCTCTGTAAAAGCGCTAAAATCTCGCCCCCAACTTTGCAAGCAATGGTGCAGATAATAATCGGGATTAGCGGCGATCAGGGTTTCGGGAAAAGGGGAAGGCTGAATCAAGAAAAACCAATGATAGTAGGCAGTGGCAAAAGTTTTATCAGTCGCCTCGTACATCGCCAGCGTCGGGGCTATATCGAGTAAAACGAGTTTTTTGACCTTTTCTGGAAAATCAAGGGCGAGGCGGTGGGAAACTCGCGCCCCTCGATCGTGGCCGATCAGATAAAACTCCTGATAACCCAATTTTTCCATCAGCAACACCTGATCGAGGGCCATCACCCGCTTGCAATAATTGCTAGAATCCTCTAGGGGTAAGGGTTTATCGCTATCCCCGTAGCCGCGCAGATCCGTGGCGATTACCGTAAAATTGGCCGCTAATCGGGGGGCGATTTTATGCCACATTTGATGGGTTTGGGGATAACCATGGAGCAAAAGCAGCGGAAAACCGCGCCCACCTTTGACACCATTGATAGTAATGCCATTAACTTCTAGCTGAAATTTCCGAAAATTTGTCAGCATTTTTGCGTCCTGTCACCTTAGGGAGAGATAATTGCATCATCAGGCCAAAGTGGCCTAATCAGTAAAGTTTTTTCACTATAGCTCCTCAAGCCCCTATTTTTCTGGTAGATTAAAACCAGTGGGTTGCTCAAAAATCAACGAGTTAAGCAGTAATTTGATTATGATCTCGATTATCTATTCCGATGAATTTCTCGATCACGATACAGGTATTTACCATCCCGAAAAAGCGGCGCGTTTAACGGCAATTGTCGAGGCTTTAAAACAAACAGAATGGCAGTCAAAATTAACATGGCATTTACCGACACCGCTCGAAATTCGTGACGAAGTAATCCCTTTGATTAAACAAGTTCATAATCAAGATTATGTTGATAGATTGCGGCGAATTTGTCAACAGGGTGGGGGGAGATTGGATGCCGATACTCCCGTTTCTGCGCGTAGTTACGATGTGGCGTTACTAGCGGTTAGTGGCTGGTTAGATGGAGTCGATCGAGTCTTATCTACTGGCGATCCTGCCTTTATTTTAGCCCGTCCACCCGGACATCATGCCACTTCTAATTATGGCATGGGTTTCTGTCTGTTTTCTAATGCTGCTATTGCCGCTTATTATGCTTTAGAAAACAAAAGAGTGCAAAAAGTAGCGATTCTTGATTGGGACGTACATCACGGCAATGGCACCCAGGATATAGTCGAAAATCATCCCCAGATTGCCTATTGTTCCCTTCATCAATTCCCCTTTTATCCCGGCACGGGAGAAGCGAGAGAAAAAGGGGAGTTTAATAATGTTTTGAATATTCCCTTACCGTCAGGAAGTACGATTAAAGATTATCAAGAACATTTTGAGGGGCAAGTCATACCTTTTCTGAAAAATTTTCAACCGGATTTAGTGATTGTTAGTGCTGGATATGATGCCAATCAAGCGGATCCTCTGGCGGGAATTTGTTTACACCCACAAGATTATGGAATTTTAACCAAATACCTCTTAACTCTCAATAAACCGCTGCTTTTCGGCTTAGAAGGCGGTTATGATTTAGAAACTTTAGCGGCTTCCGTCGTCGCCACCTTAGAAGCTTTGCTCTGATCCTATTCCGGGTAATCGTTACATTTCTTTAAAAAGATTGGTAACAAAGTGATCTAATGCGGTAAGGTAAACGATCGATAGAAAAAAAACCTTGACCTAGTTGCCTTTTAAGATTATGAACTCCCTTGCGCCACACCTAAAAGCCAAAGCCCTCAAGTCAAATAGTCGTCGTCCTGCCAAAGAATTGTGTAGCGAGTGCGGACTTTGTGACACTTATTATATTCACTATGTTAAAGAAGCTTGTGCTTTTCTCAATCAACAAATCGCTGATTTAGAAGCAGCAGCACACGGCAAAAGTCGCGACTTAAATCAGGAAAATGATCTCTATTTTGGTGTTCATCAAGAGATGATGGCTGCCAAGAAAAAACAAGCTATCCCTGGGGCGCAATGGACAGGAATCGTCAGCACAATTGCCTGTGAAATGCTCAATCGTGGTTTAGTAGAAGGGGTGGTTTGTGTGCAGAATACCGCCGAGGATCGCTTTCAACCGCAGCCGATTCTCGCTCGTACCACGGAAGAAATTCTCGCCGCTAAAGTTAATAAACCGACTCTTTCTCCCAATTTATCAGTCCTAGAAGAAATTGAAAAATCGGGCATGAAACGGTTATTAGTTATCGGAGTTGGTTGTCAAATTCAAGCCCTAAGAGCAGTAGAAAAAAAATTAGGCTTGGAAAAATTATATGTCTTAGGAACTCCCTGCGTCGATAATGTCACCCGCTCAGGACTGCAAAAGTTTCTAGAAACTACCAGTCGTTCCCCAGAAACCGTGGTTCACTACGAATTTATGCAGGATTTTCGGGTACACTTTAAACACGAAGATGGCTCCATCGAAATGGTTCCCTTTTTTGGCTTAAAGACTAATAAATTAAAAGATGTTTTTGCCCCTTCCTGTATGACTTGTTTTGATTATGTTAACTCCCTTGCTGATTTAGTTGTGGGCTATATGGGCGCACCTTTTGGCTGGCAATGGATTATGGTTCGTAATGATACGGGCAAGGAAATGTTAGAGTTAGTGAAAGATCAATTAAATACCCAAGATGTTATGTCTAGTGGTGATAGAAAACAGGCGGTACAAAATAGCATTCCTGCCTATGATAAAGGTGTAACCTTGCCGATGTGGGCGGCAAAAATGATGGGAGTAGTAATTGAAAAAATCGGGCCTAAAGGTTTAGAATATGCTCGCTTTTCCATCGATTCTCACTTTACCCGTAATTACCTTTATGTTAAACGTAATTATCCTGAAAAATTAGCGGCTCATGTTCCTGAATATGCTAAAAAGATTGTGGAACAGTATAAATTGCCCGATTAATTAGGGTATGCTGAAAAAGTAGGGGCGCAACATTCGGATAGAAAATCTACGGTTTCAGCGATGGGTTATCCCCCGAATGTTCACCCCTTCTTCGACAATCTCTTATCAGTTATCAGTTATCAGTTATCAGTTATCAGCTATCAGTTATCAGTTATCAGTTATCAGTTATCAGTGATTAATTCAATCATAGTCGATGATAGGTGGTGCGTGAGGACTAAATCTGGATGTTGTCAAAATTTCTCTTGACAAAGGCGACTTGACATGATACTATATTCATAATGGAAAATCCTTGCGCCTACAGACCCTATTTTCAAGTCTCAATAATCGCCAATAAAAGCTTAGATAGCGATAATTTTTTTTAAGATTGAGAACCATGAACCATCAAAGAGAGTTTTATGTTGTCATTGAACGAGATGAGGATGGATATTATGTTGGGGAAGTTCCTCAACTTCGGGGTTGTTACAGTCAAGGGGAAACGATTGATGAATTGATGAAGAATATCAGGGAAGTGATTGAACTTTGCTTGGAAGATGGCAATCCTGAAGATGTGTCGGAGTTTGTTGGAATTGAAAAGGTGTCTATCTGATGCCAAAATTACCGATATTAACCGGTGATGAAGTTATCAAAGCTTTAACGAGAATAGGGTTTCAATCTATCCGACAAAAAGGAAGTCATCTGCGCTTAAAACATGAAGATGGAAGAGTTGTCACCGTACCGGTTCATCGGGGGAAAACTGTCGGGAAAGGATTACTCTTAAAAATTTTACGCGATGCTGAACTGACACAAGAAGAATTTATTCGTCTGCTGTAATTTCAATCTTGATTTAAGCTTCATGTCCCCGTTTTTCTGGATGTTGTTAAATTTTCTCTTGACAAAGGCGACTTGACATGATGCTATATATATAATGGAAAATCCGTGCGCTTGCAAACCCTAGTTTTCAAGAATTTTCAAGGTCTAGTTTATTCGCCATAATGAGTTTTAGCACGATGAATATAGATTACATCATCAGTCTAAACTTTGATTGGAATGATTGAATGAATACTATGATTGTGTTGTATGCTGACTTCATAAACCATTAATCAATGTCTCCCAAGACTTCCTCAAGAGAATAGGTTTCATTTTCATTAATTTGCTGTAGAGATAGTTGTAAGCTTTCTCTTAAATCGGGAATAGAGAGTAATTCGATGGTTTCTTGTAAACTTTCATAGTTTTTTTGAGAAATCAAAATTACAGAATCCTCCTGATTCTCAATGGCATAAATTTTGTTATCTTCTGTAACCGATTTAACGAGACTTGGTAAATCGGTTTGAGCATCGGCGATTTTAATTTTTTTGATCATAATTAATCCTTTTTTTGATGATGAAATAATAAAAATTATTGTAGGGATTTAACAATCTCTCCTAATCACAGTCCAGACAGCATCCTCCTATAATTATCCATCATTGTAGTCATCAGTGATTAATTCAATCATAGTCAATGATAGGTGATGCGTTACGACTAAATCTGGATGTTGTTAAAATTTCTCTTGACAAAGGCGACTTGACATGATACTATATTCATAATGGAAAATCCGTGCGCCTACAGACCCTCTTTTCCAAAGCATTCAAACTCTATCTTAATTCTACTTGCCAGAGTTGGGACGACATAGTTTTATATTCTCCATAATCGTTTGAGTATGGGGATGATTTTCCCCTAATCCTTCTCTGAAAATATTAATCGCTTCTAGATAGAGAGGTTCCGCTTCTGTGTAGCTGTCTTGGGAATGGTACAATAGTCCTAAATTATTGAGAGATACCAATTTTCATAACTAAGATTGGGAATATTTTGAAAATGCTTAATGTTAGCTGTAATCAGAGTATAATCGCAATAAATAGCAGTCGCAGCAATAAACAAATCAATCGGGGTAATCAGTTGTCCTTTTATTCTAAGATTAACGTATATTTGAGTAGCTATATCACTAATTTCACGATCATAAGCAATTACTTCACTGACTTCTACAAGACGTTCAAATTGTTGTTGTTGATTTCGTGCATCTTTATACAATAAACCACTTTTAATCTCGTAATAGGTAAAGATTGAAAACGATATATAAGTATAGTGTTGTCGATAGATGCGGAATTGTTCAATTACTGCGGGATTGCCTCGTAAAAAATAAGAGAGGATATTGGTATCAAGTAATGCTTGTTTCATAAGTCATTTATCCGTTTTAAATCGAGTTGACGATTAGCTTCTGCTTCTTCGACAATCTCTTGCATAGTATTTTCTATACCTGCTGCCATACCAGCAAATTCCATAAAGTCAATGTCTGGATGTTTTGTTTTTATAGATTGGACAAAATGCAGGATTTCCGGCAGCAGAGAAATGGGAGTTGTTTCAATTTCTTTAATAAGTTCTTCTTTGAGTGTCATAGCTTTATCAGTTATCAGTTATCAGTTATCAGTTATCAGTTATCAGTTATCAGTGATTAATTCAATCATAGTCAATGATAGGTGATGCGTTACGACTAAATCTGGATGTTGTTAAATTTTCTCTTGACAAAGGCGACTTGACATGATACTATATTCATAATGGAAAATCCGTGCGCCTACGAACCCTATTTTCCAACGGTCTTAACTATGATTGGTTTATTCAATCAATCTTCATCTCTAATCCACTCTTAACTAGGTTCCTAGTCATAGTTCATCATTCAACATTCCAACCACTGTCGATGGTGGTGGGTTACTGGACTAGGTAATAGGTGTAGGGGTAATTCATGAATTACCCCTACAATAACGTTTGTCTGGATGTTGTTAAATTTTCTCTTGACAAAGGCGACTTGACAGGATACTATATTCATAATGGAAAATCCGTGCGCCTACAGACCCTCTTTTCCAACGCTCTTAACTATGATTGGTTCATTCAAGGCTCTCTTGGATTTAGTGGGTAAAATGTATTCTAAGATACAGTCCTACTGGCGAGGGAATGGAAGGAACCACAAAGGACACAAAGATCGATTATGTTGTAGGTTAAGCTTATCGCACAGGGTCTGGAAGATTCCTATAATAAGTCTAAGCTGTGATTTGAATGATTGAGTGAATACTATGATTGTGTTGTATTTGGCAAGTCTTTATCAATGATCAATTATAGTCTATCCCATAATCCCATAAATCACAGTTAAGACGCTATCTCCCACGACGAAGGCAGATAGCATAATTTCCTCGAACCGTCATTGTTGTTGGATGCGCTATTCCTAATGATTGTTCACAAATTTGTAATGCTTCAGAATAAAGAGGTTCTGCTTCTGTGTACCTGCCTTGGGATTCGTACAAGTTTGCTAAATTGTTGAGGGATTGTGCCACATCGGGATGATTGTCTCCTAAGAGTTGTTTTCTCAAATCTAATGCTTCTAGATAGAGAGGTTCCGCTTCTGTGTACCTGCCTTGAGAATAGTACAATAGTGCTAAATTGTTGAGGGAAGTTGCCACATCGAGATGATTTTCTCCTAAGCGGGTTCGAGTTGCGGTTAAACAAT
>NZ_JBLZRT010000151.1:0-30023 GCF_048564745.1 Microcystis sp. | reverse complement strand
CAGCGGAACCTCGATGGCGGCTCCCCATGTGGCAGGAGTAGTGGCTTTAATGCTCGGGGCTAATCCCAACTTAACCCATGCTCAAGTCCGCAGTATTCTCACTAGCAGTGCTGTCCGTCTTACTTAAAACGCTATTAATGCTCACAACCCAGAGCATTCCTAGTTAACCAATGCTGAAGAAAGTCTCTGTTGGATTCTGCACGAGGCTTTTCTTCAGCCAAAATAACAGCCAAATCGCCAAAACTATGATTTATCCTAACTTTCGCTGGTTCCTAAGTTTGACCATTATTCTAGTTACAATGATGAGCTTTACTGACCCGAATTTCTCTCAATCAAAACAGGGTATTTCTGGCACTATTCTTCGTCTTAGTGGCGACCAAATGCCCACTATAGACACAACATCCTTGAGAACAAAACCTGAACCTATTAAAACAACTATTTGGATTTTTTCAGGTAGAATTCCCGCTCAAGGAACCAACTGGCCAGTAGCCCAAGCCCAAAAACATCCTCACCTAATCAAGCAAATAAGTAGTGATTCTCAAGGTAATTTTTTGGTGGAATTGCCCTCAGGGGAATATACTCTCCTCGCTCAATATGATGACAATTTGTACCTCAATAATTTTTTAGGGGACGGCAGCTATGGAACCGTACAAGTGACTAACGGTCAAATTGTCAATATTCAGTTAATTAACACGGAAAAAGCTTATTTTTAGCAATTATCGTCCCAACCCGCTCAAGAAATAACATTTCTTGAGAGTGAGATAGAAGAAAATAATTTACTATCTTGCTTGATTACGTCTGCATTTCGCCAGTATTTGAACTGGCGAATTCCTAGTTTTTTTAATTACGATAGGTCTGGCTCTGTAATTTCTTCGACGATGTTCTCTAGCATTCTTGGAATCTCTTCTTCCGTTACGTCATTTCTTCGGCTAACATTTAAAATATCACCTTCTTTTAATTGTTCGAGTATATTCTCGGCTAGTCTTTTCGTATAAGTTCGTTTACTGGGGACAAAATCTAACTCTTCGCTCAAGGGTTTCCGACAATTATCGCACTTAAATTGACGACGATTAACTTGTGGGTACACTGGTTGTCCTGAGAGCGGCGAATCTTTGACTAAATGGGGTTTGCTGAATAAATCTAAAAACCTTGTTTGATAAGACTTTTAGACTTTTTTGAAATCCAAAAGTGGTGGACATGGGAGTGATCAGGGGGAAAATTCCAGGACTTTTTCCCTGAAAATTAGGTAATTGACCCCGGCTCGACTGAGCTCGCCGAACGTCCTCAAAATGGGTAAAACCCCACACCCTACCCCCACGAAAAACTTTTTGCCGCAAACCCTATCTAGTGGGTGGGGATTGATGATTGCTCTTGCCGATCGAGTAATCGATCGAGGATGATAGAAAATAGACAAAATAGATAGGCAGTAAGGGGAAGCAGTGGAAAAGGGAACGCTGGTAGAATTTCGAGTCCAAGGAGAAAGGCGCTTAGGGGTGATCGATCGCCCAGAAGGGAAAAAAGATTGGATCGTCATCGATCAAGGGGGAACCCCGCATAAACTGCGTCCCCAGCGCTTCGATTACATTATCAAAGCAGGTCCGTCCAACTATAAGGAGATTGGCAATTTTCTGCGGGAAGTCCAACCCTATCTAGATCCCAGTGGTTTAGAAGTGGCCTGGGAATTATTAGCCGGGGAAAATCAGTTAGTCACTCCCGAAACCATGGCCGAGATTCTCTTTTCCGATCGCAGTCCCCAGTTTTGCTATGCGGCCCATTGTCTCTTGAGTGATGATAAAGTTTATTTTAAAAATAAAGGGGATGGTTACGAGGCCCGCTCGGAAAATCAGGTAGAGGAAATCAAACACCAGCTAGAGGTAGAACAACAGCGTCAACGGGAAAAAGGCCAATTTCTCCAACGTCTCCAACAGGCCCTGGCCGGTGAAACGGTAGAATGGTCAGAAAGCGATCGAATTCGTCTGGAATCTCTAGAAAAATTTATCCTCCAACCCGAACAAAAATATCCAGCAGTCATGGACATACTCTCGCTGCTGGGCCGTTCCCAAACCCCCGAGGCCGCTTTTGAATTGTTAGTCGATTTGAAATGGTGGAGTAGTCACGAAAACCTTTTCCTGCGACGCAGTTCCTACCCCGTTCAATTCTCGAAAAAGGTACTTGATGTGGCGCGTCTTAATTTACTCAATCCCCCTGCGGATGCGGATGTCAACAATCGTCTCGATTTAACCCACCAAAAAATTTATACCATCGACGATGAAAGTACCGAGGAAATCGATGACGGATTATCGGTGGAAATGCTCGCGGATGGTGGTCATCGTCTCTGGATTCATATTGCCGATCCTAGCCGTTTAGTGCTTCCCGATGATGAATTAGACCTAGAAGCGCGTCGTCGCAGTACCAGTCTCTATCTTCCCACGGGAATGGTTCCCATGTTTCCCCTAGAGTTGGCCGCCGGTCCAATGAGTTTGGTACAGGGTAAACTTTGTCCCGCATTGAGTTTTGGGGTAATCCTCGATGAAACGGGGGCGATCGCCGATTATCGTATCCATCCCAGTACAATTAAACCCACCTATCGCCTCACCTACGAAGATGTGGACGAAATGTTACATCTGGATCTGCAGCATGAACCGGAAGTGAAGATTCTCAACCGTTGGGCAAAACAACGCCACGCCTGGCGCAAATCTCAGGGATCGATTAACATCCAAATGCCAGAATCATCCATTAAGGTGAAGGCTAACGACGAAATTATCGTAGAATTGCAGGAAGTTTCCCCATCTCGGCAATTAGTGGCGGAAATGATGATTTTAGCTGGAGAAATCGCCGGTCGCTACTGTCAGGAACACGAGATACCCGTACCTTTCCGGGGACAACCACAACCGGAATTACCCCCCGATGAGGAGTTAATTTTACTACCTGCGGGCCCAGTGCGTTCCTGTGCCTTGCGTCGCTGTATGCCGCGCAGTGAGATGACGACGATTCCTAACCGTCATGCTAGTCTCGGATTGAATACCTATTCCCAAGTAACTTCGCCAATTCGCCGTTATACTGACCTTTTGACCCATTTTCAACTAAAAGCCCATCTCCGGGGCGATCAACTGCCTTTTACCCGGGATAGAATGCAGGAAATTCTCTATAGTGTCGCTAGTTCGGCCCAAGAAGCCACCTCGGTGGAACGACAAACTAATCGTTATTGGAGTTTGGAATTTTTGCGACGACAGGGAGATCAAGTCTGGCAAGCTTTGGTATTGCGCTGGCTGCGGGAAGAGGAAAATTTAGGCTTGATTTTATTGGAGGAATTGGGGTTAGAATTACCCCATCGTTTTGAGCGTTCGGTATCTTTAGGCGATCGCTTTCAAGTGCAAGTTAGTCGCTCTGATCCCCACCGCGATGAGATCCGCTTCCGCGAGTTATCGGGTTTTGTCTCTTCCCAAGCAAGTTAATCTCTCGCAGACGCAGAATTCAGGCTTCGGCCGTGAGCTCGGTCGAACGCTGAGCTCACGGCCGAAGCCTGCCACCACCGAAAAGCTTTTTGCCGCAAACCCTAAATAAGGTTCTTCGGTTTGTGTTATGCAATGGAAAGGATGACAAAAGATGAAACCCTTATAGAGAAAGGCATTTAGCGATTTTTGTTAATTGTTTTCGATCTAGAGGGAACTAATCAATTAAATCTCTTGCCAGATAAGAATTTAGTCGATTTATGCCACCCTATCGAACTATACTAAGTAACGAAGAACCATACTTGTCAATGTAAAGTTTTATTACAGGATTCAACGTTTCTGACCCTGATGTTCTCTATTCTCTGGTTACTCATCAACCCATTCAACTCTTACAAAAACACCAGAATCAAGATTCTCTAAGTCAGGCAATTGTTTAGATTAACTTTATTGCCTAGGAATTCAGATTGGGATGACTAATTAACGTAAGTTCGAGATAAGCTGAAACCCTTATTCTGCCGTTGGCTGGAACCCTGATTCCCGCGTTGAGGAAGTCTCAAAATAGCCTTAACCCGAACTCAGGTTAATTTAACTATGAGTTATGATCGCAAAAAAAGTGATTTTTTGATTATCGATACTTATCAAGGGATTCCAATTATCAATTCAGCCGAGTTTCTCACCCTTTTCTAAGATCACTGGAAATTTTTTAAGGTTAAAAAAGATGGTAAAAATAAACCACTTCAAGTAACTAAATGAAGGGGCGATTGTGAGTTTTTAATTGATGGTTTTTAGGAGATTTTGGTAGTTTCCTTTTCTGAGGATTTGGATGGTTTTAGTTTGCGTTTGAGGGTTGATGCTGCGCCGAGAGTGCCAAGGGCTAGAAGACTGAGAGTTGAGGCGAGTTCGGGAATAGGAGTACATTGAACAAGGATATATCCTTGTTCAATAACTATTGGTGTGCTGGCGAATAATAGATTGTTTGGGGGCAGTTTGTCTGTAAAGCTAACTTTTACTGTGACGGTGTTTGGTTGTGGTTTAATTGTAGCATTAATAACCAATCTGTTTTGCGGTTCAAGAAAAACAAAAGTAGGGAATTCTATTACATCTTTAGGATCATCAGTTGTTACAGTAATACCTAGTATTTTAACGCCTCCAATAAAATCAATAGCCTGCTTGAAATTCTTTTGATTGGTTGGTACTCCTACATTTTTCCAAGTATAAGTTGCGGTCGCTACGCTTCCTACTTCATTACTGACATAACCTTGTCCGGCTATCCACGTCAAACCTGAAACACTTTCAATTCCGCTTTGTGTTTCATCAAACAGTGATTGACTACCCGCCTCAAAAGTTGTGTATTGCCCTATAAGACCTGGTGTTAATCTGTAGTCATAGTAAGCAAGTGCGTAACGATCTAAATCTAGCCAAGAAGGTATTTCTTCATTCGGAATATCCCCTATTGACAAAGCTCTAGCAGGAGCATCTTTATCAAAGGCAAAAGTTGCCACTACAGCAGTTCCAAGAGCTAAAGATAAAGTCAAACTTTTCATAAATATTGCCTCTGAAAAATATTTTCTACGCATTAGGTAAAACAACAGCCCAACTCAACAACAAAGATGGACAACAAAACAATACACGCTCCCCCCCGACAAAGTATCAAAAGCTACAATTTTAATAAGTCTTTATATTTCTCTCCCTAGCAACGACTCCCAAAGGAAGGAATCTCAATTAGTTTCCCCTGTTTTACTCCTTCTCAGGCGAACTATTGTCTTCCGTGAGGGATTGTGGCGCAGTATGTTGGATTCGCCTTTGCGTTCTCCCTTGACCACCTCTCAACTCGATCGCTAACCCAAATTAAGCACGATTATATTGCCATAAAGCCTTATAGGCTTGGTCTCCAACCCCTTGAGGACAAGATAGACTGCACCCGCTCATTCTGTCGGCTGGAGAGGGGAAACCCGTTACTGATTCTGCTCACAGAGAAGGACTAATTTTATTGGTGTAGAATAGAGACAATTATTGAGAGAGAAAGAAAATGAGCACTATTTCCCTTGAAATTCCTGAAGAAATCTTAATTAGTCTCAAAGAAACTCCTGAAAATCTATCAAGAGAATTAAAAATATTGGCAGCCGTTAAACTTTTTGAACTTGACAAACTATCTTCAGCACGTGCAGCCCAATTAGCCGGAATGTCACGAGTAGAATTTTTAACTATTTTGGGGCGTTATCAAGTCTCCCCTTTTTCTTTAACGACTGAACAATTGGAACAAGATATTGTCAATGCCTAATCCTCAAGTCATTGTCAACACCTCTCCTCTACTGTACTTACATCAAGTGGGCTATTTGGAATTGCTCCAACGCTTGTATTCTCAAATCCTGACTCCTCCAGCAGTGGTCGAAGAATTAGCAATCGGTAAAAATAAAGGAATTGATGTTCCCAATATTCAGGCAATTGAATGGATTTTAATTACTCTGGTTAAATCAGTCAGTCTAATTCCAGCTATTATTGATTTAGGGCAAGGAGAAGCAGATGTATTAGCTTTGGGATTAGAAAATCCAGATAGTTTACTGATTTTTGATGATCAGTTAGCCCGACGTATTGCCAATTTATATCGCTTGAAATATTCAGGAACGCTTGGTGTTTTAGTTAAAGCGAAGCAGCAGGGCTATCTATCTTCTGTTGCTCCCGTTATTGCTAAGTTACGCCATCAAGGAATGTGGCTAACTGATAAAGTTGTCAATGATGTTCTTCGATTAGCTGGAGAGTAAGTATGCTTAAAAAAAAGGCTCTTCGTTACTTGGTATGGTTCGATAGGGGAGCATAAATCGACTAAATCCTTATCTGGCAAGAGACTTAATTGATTAGTTCGCTCTAGATCAAAAACAATTGACAAAAATCGCCAAATGTCTTTCTCTATAAGAGTTTCATTCCTTATAATCCTGTACGTTGCATAAGACAAACCGAAGAACCATCTGGGTTGTAATAAACCTACACCTGTCAGCATCCCACACCCCATCACCCCACTCCCCCGGTTGAGTTAGCGGGTTCGGCTTCGATCTGTCAGAATACAAGTATTGAAACAAACCCTTTAAGAGGCTTCATGGTGGAAGTTAAAGTCGTTCCCCCGAAACGCAATTGGGTTCAGACGTGGTGGCAATCCCTGAATTCCCTATCTCGCTTACTGGTGATTGCTCTAGCTGCACCACTTATAGTTCTGAATGCCTGGGCATTATCGGCAATTTTTGGCTATTTTGAATCTTTATTTGTTATTTTACTGATAGCGGCCGTTCTATCTTTTCTCTTGGGTTATCCAGTGACTTGGTTGGAACGTCAGGGATTAAAACGGGGTTTAGCTGCGATCGTGGTTTCCCTGATCACGATTTTAATTTTTGTGGCCGTGGGAATCACCCTAGTTCCCCTAGTCTTCACCCAAGCACAGCAATTTGTCAACAGATTGCCGGAATGGTTAGACTCGGGACAGCGCCAACTGATGCAACTAGATACCAAAATCGACACGATGAATCTACCGATTCCGATCAGTTTCGATGGTCTGATCGCTCAGTTTAACAGTCGTTTAGGGGCAGAATTGCAAATTTTAGCGGGAAGAAGCGTTAATTTAGCCCTTAATCTCACCGTTTTTACCGTGGTGCGGGTGCTTGATGTGCTGCTAACCATTATCCTCACCTTTTATCTACTTCTCCACAGTCCCGATATCTGGAGGAGTATTATCCAATGGTTGCCCAAACCCGTCCAACAACCCTTTTCTCTAACCCTACGCTTAAGTTTTCAGAATTACTTTGTCGGACAGGTGATTTGTGCCACCTGCATGGCCCTGGGATTAGTCACGGCCTTTTTATCGATTAAAGTCCCTTTTGGTCTCCTATTCGGCCTCTTGATTGGCACCATGGCCTTAATCCCTTTTGGGGGAACTGTCGGCATTGTCACAGTGACAGCTTTACTAGCTTTGCGCGATATTGGTTTAGCTCTGCAAGTTTTAGCCGTAGCTGTAGTGGTGCAGCAAATTGTCGAAAACGGCATTGCTCCCCGGATTTTGGGCAGTGTCACGGGGTTAAATCCCTTTTGGGTGTTGGTTTCGGTCTTGACGGGGGCGCGAGTGGGCGGTTTACTGGGGGTGATTGTCGCGGTTCCCATGGCAGTAATGATCAAGGAAGCTTTGGAGGTGATCCGTCAAGTGACACCGGAGGAGACAAAATACGGGATAATTAAACCCTCTCTCCCCCTGGAATCGGAATCCTCTAGCGAGGTGGTTTCTCGCTGAAGAATGACTGACGGCATGATCTAGGGCGATGTGAGCAGTAATATTGGACGGGAGAAATCGGCAATTTTCTCGTAGGTTCTTGGCTTTTCTCCCTCGATCGAGTTATGATATCCATATTGGTAGATTAACTCCACTTGCCCTGATCGCCGTCCCTGGCGGATGCCTTGCTGGTCTCTGGGGCCTGGCTTATTGGGAGATTAGCTAACCAATTATCTCTAAACTCGGATAATTTCTAAGAAAAGGTGATTGTCTATCCCGATAAATCAGCAAAAAATCGATATTTTGGTTAAATAGGCTACATTAACAGCTAGGTTTCTATCGTAAGCTCGAAGTTAAGACATAAAGTCAATATCACCCTCCGATTGCAATGAGAAAATGTTTGAATCGCTTAATATTTGGGCTTTTCAGACATTTTTTTTGTGGATTGAGTAGGAAACAACTTGATTTCGGGATCAGACAAGGAAGCTGTGCTTGCACCCACAATGTAACAGGGACGAACACCAACAGACCATGATCTGGAGAGATCGTCAAGAAAAGTATCAGAGTGAACTCTTGGAAAAGAATTGGTAAAATATAATTAGTAGGGAGAGTATTGCTGTTAATGTTTCGCTTTTTAACGAGACGTTAACCAAGCTCAAAGGCAAAAAATAGCAGTAATTTGCTAAAAGCTAAAAGCCGATAGCTGACTGCTCTATATATCTCTCGTATTCTTTACTTGTCGAGTTCAACACGACCCCTTTATGGAATCAAGCAACCCGTCAGGGAAGACTTCCGAACCTCCTAGTCATAGGTGGGCTAATTTACTCGGAACCATGATCGCAATTCTGACCCTAACGTTACCCTTGTTAGCGATTGGATATAACTCCACGCCTAACTATACCGAAGAACCCCTTACCGGTAACACATCCTACTCCCTAACGAGGCAAATGAGGTGACAGAATTGAGATAGACGATTGCCAAGATAAAATTTTTTTTCTTCGTCCCGATCCCCCTTATGGGTAAAATTTGGATCGGAGTCAATCAAAGTGTCTTTTAATTTGCTTGCGCTTTTAGGTGACTCTAAAGGCGCTATTGTCTTGTATTTGGAGAAAGCTTGTGGATTTATCGCGCATTCCTGCCCAACCGAAACCCGGTTTAATTAACGTTTTAGTGGAAATCACCGCCGGCAGTAAGAATAAATACGAGTTTGATAAGGATTTAAACGCCTTTGCTCTCGATCGCGTTCTCTATTCTTCGGTACAATATCCCTGTGATTATGGTTTTGTTCCCAATACCCTCGCCGATGATGGCGATCCTTTAGATGGTATGGTGATCATGGATCAGCCTACTTTCCCCGGCTGTGTGATTACAGCGCGTCCCATTGGTATGTTAGAAATGATCGATGGTGGTGATCGCGATGAAAAAATTCTCTGTGTTCCCGCTAAAGATCCCCGTTATGCAGAGGTAAAATCTCTCAAAGATGTCTCTCCCCATCGCTTGGAGGAAATCGCCGAGTTTTTCAAAACCTATAAGAATCTAGAGAAAAAAGTCACAGAAATTCTCGGTTGGAAAGATGTGGACGCAGTAACCGCTTTAGTTGAACAGTGTATTGCTGCTTATAAGTAAGGTTTGCTGAACAAATTTATTGGTGGGGTTAGGAGGCAGGAGTCAGGGGTCAGAATTCAGGAGTCAGAATTCAGGAGATTATTTTTATATATTCTTCCTTCTCCCTTCTCCCTTCTCCCCACTTCCTAATTCATAATTGATAATTCATAATTTATAATTCCCATTCCCTACTTCCTAATTCATAATTGATAATTCATAATTCATAATTTATGAGAATAGAAACCTTAAAATCGGGTTTAATCGTCTCCTGTCAAGCGCCGGTGGAGTCATCTCTGCACGATCCTGTAATTATTGCTGCCATGGCTCATGCTTGCGTGGATAGGGGTGCTTGTGGGGTAAGAATTGATAGTCCCGCTCATCTGAAAGCCACCCGTCAACAATTGCCGGATATACCGATAATTGGGCTCTGGAAACGCAATTATCCCGATTGTTCGGTATATATTACTCCCAAATATCAAGATGCTCTCGCTATTGCCGATGCGGGTGCCGATATAATTGCCTTAGATGCTACCCCAAGAAAGCGCCCCGATGATGAAAATTTAGCCACAATTATCGATCGTATTCATCAGGAAACTGGTAAATTAGTCATGGCAGATATAGACTCGATCGAAAGTGCTATTTATGCCGTGGCAGCCGGTGCTGATGTTGTCGGTACAACTCTTTACGGTTACACAGAAGCCACTAAACATCTGCATCCGCCGAGTTTTTCTTTCCTAGAAGAATTAGTTAATAAGTTATCAGTTCCTGTTATCTGTGAAGGAGGAATATCGACTCCAACAGAAGCCAAAAAAGCCCTAGAAGTTGGTGCCTATTCGGTAGTTGTCGGCACGGCAATTACAGGGATTGATTTAAAAACTACCGCTTTTTTACAAGGAATTTTATCAAAATATTCATGACATTGATCTTGCTCCTAGCCGTGCCTAGTAGCCACTTCTAGGGATTAGGAAAAAACCCAAAAAGTTTAGCCGCACCACCCAAAATGGCGACGACTAAAGCGATTAAAATCCCCCGGTTAGTAAATTCCTGATAGGCAATCCGTGCCGTTAATCCCTTGATTTCCGTGGTCAATCGCTCATCTAAAGCTTTAATATCTCCTTTTAACTCTCCCTTGAGTTCGGCTTGTCCGATTTCTAATTTTGTGAGACGTTCATCGATTTTGTCGAATTTTTGAGTAACATCTCTTTGTAGGTTATCGATTTTTCCCTCAATCCTTGTCAGAACGGCTTCTAGGGAATAAGTTACAGTTTCGTTAGACATTTGCTAAACCCCTATTCAGTTTTCAGTTATCAGATTTGAATTTTAAGTGAGCGGTATTAAATGGCAGTTTTCTACTGTCTTTGCACCGATTACTGCTTACTGATTATGGCAGTTTTCTGCTGTCTTTGCACCGATTACTGTTTACTGATTACTTTTAACTGGCTGTTAACTTAGTCATAACTTGGATAATATATAATACCTATGTCAAGTTTATGTAATAAAATTTAACCTAATCAAGGTCTGAACACCAGTTTTGACTTTATTTCTGAAAATATGAGTATTTCTCGCCGTAATTTCCTCACCTTTTTAACTGCCACTGCCGGTGTCTCTTTTTTCAGTCTGCAAGAGAAAAAATATTCCTCTCTGATTAGCAGTCCTGCGATCGCTGCCAATAGTTTTGGCTTAAACTTTTCTCCAGTCAAACTGCCGATTCCCTTAAAAATTGACGGTATGAGCGATGAAAGCCAAAAAAGTGCCTATCAAACCTATAAAGTCCTGGATGATCTCGTTCTTCCGCAAGGATTCACCTACGATGTGCTGGCACAGTGGGGGGATAAAGTGGGTGATTCCCGTTTCGGTTATAACAATGATTATCTATCTTTTATCGAAACCAGTCCGGGTCAAGGTTATCTAACCGTTAATTTTGAATATATCAGTGGTCGTACTTGGCTACAAACCTTTGAACAAGTGATTGGTAAAACCCTACCCGTCCAGGAAGTACGGGAAAAAACGAACGAAAAGGGCGAAATTGCCGCCTATCGCCTGCAAGATGCCAGCTTAAGGGCAAAAATCGAGGAAATCTCCCTAGAAGGCTTAATTGATCAGGGAATTGGCGTAATTTCCCTCGCTAAAGATCAAACGGGAAAATGGCAACGTACCTATAGTAAAGCCGATCGCCGCATTACCGGTATTTCTGGACTAAAGGACGATCACTACCTGAAAGCGACTGGTCCTGCTGTAGCAATTTTTACCAAAACCGATAAACTTGGCTACGATGACGGATTAGGGGCAAAAATTATCGGAACGTTTCAAAATTGCGCTGGGGGAACAACGCCTTGGGGGACCGTATTTAGTGCCGAGGAGAACTTTCAAGACCAAGTGACGGAGGTAGTGTTAAAAGATGGTTCCCCCTTGCATCCCGATACTACCCCCTTTATTCTCAATAGTGGGGAAGTGGATGGCCGGGGTAACGTCTTTGGGTTAGCGGGAAATAAATACGGTTGGATGGTAGAGGTGGATCCAGCCAATCCCGACGATTACGGCACAAAACACACTTGGTTAGGGCGTTTTCGCCATGAAGCGGTCGCTTTTCTCGCTCGGACGGGGCAACCCTTGGCGGTTTATTCAGGATGCGATCGCAGAGGCGGTCATGTCTATAAATTCGTTTCCGAGGGCAAAATTAGCGATATTAAGCAGAAAAATAACTCAAAACTCCTAGAAAAAGGAATGCTCTACGGGGCCAAATTCAACCCCGATAAAACCGGTTATTGGATACCCTTAAATCCCGACACGGAGATAAATCCCGTCCTACCGAGTCAAATTGCCGCTAGTCGCGGGGATGGGGTGGTAGCCTTGCCGAATCCCGAAAGAACGGTCAATGATACTAAATTACTGCTATTTAAGGACGATGAGGAGATTCTGGCCTACAAAGCTAAATATAAGACCCTCGCAGACCTGTATGAAGGTAATAGGACGGAAAAACAGGGGGCAATTCTCATCGATGCTCATTTTGCAGCTAACGCCGTTGGGGTCACTTGTACTGGTCGCCCGGAAGATACGGAAGTGGACGAGAATGGCACTTTATATATGACCTTTACCTCTGGTAGTCCCAGTGAAGCGGAGGGAGGAGCCGATAAGGAAATATTTAAGGGGCAAAATGGCGAAATACCCTACGAATTTGGTTGGATTATCAGCTTAAGGGAAGATAATAACGATGCTGCTTCCTTAAGTTTTCGTTGGGATGTGGTCGCTTATGGAGGGGAACCGACAGAGAAAGGTGAGGGTTTTTCTAATCCCGATAACCTCGCTTTCGATAAACAGGGAAATCTCTGGATGGTTAGCGATATTTCCACGGGTGGGTTAAATCGAGAGATGAAAACTCGTTATCCCCAAGGGGTCCCGGTTAGTCAACGGGATTTATTGGGTATTTTTGGCAATAATAGCGCTTGGGTGTTTGCCAAGGGTCAAGAGCATCCCTATCCTTTTGCTATCGCTCCCATGGATGCGGAATTAACGGGATTGTACTTTACTCCCGACCAAGAGACGTTATTTTTGGCAGTACAACATCCGGGGGAAGCGGGGGGAATTCGTCGGGATTTGGCCTTTGAAAACCGCAAATTTGCCCTGAAAACCACTAATGGGCAGGAATTTGAACAAATACGACAAGTACCCCTAGGGTCGAATTGGCCCAGTGGTCAAGTTAATCAACCTCCCCGGCCGGCAGTGGTGGCGATTCGCCGAATTGAGTCAAAATAGACTTTAAACGAAAGTTTCCTCTTTCTTTTCTGGCTATGCCGCTATTGTATCGACATCCTAAACTATTACTTCTCTTCCCATTCCGCAAACAGGGAATCAATTCCCTTTTCCTCTTCCTCTTGCGAAACCCGCAACCCCTTGTGCGGACGGAAACCAAAATTACTGGGATGCGACAGGCGATAGAAGAACCATCCCACACAGATCCAGAGTAATAGACTACAACTGGCGACCAAAAAGCCTATAACCCCGATCCCGATCAATTGTGCCATAAATAGATCCACTCCTCCCTCGAAAAGTAACCCCCCTTTCGGCAGATCTAAATAGGTATCCGCCCAAGGAATATCTTTGGGGGCTAAACAGAAAATCCCCACGGCCAGAGTACCCCAGATACCGCAACCGAGATGAACGGGAACGGCTCCCACCGGATCGTCGATTTCCCCTTTTTGGAGCCAAGTACTAAACAGAAGAACGATCGCCCCACCGATAAAGCCGATTAGCGCCGCGCTCAAAAAATTCACGAAGGCACAGGGGGCGGTAATACTGACACAACCCGCCAGAATGCCATTAATAATAAAGGTTAGACTCGGCCTACCGGAGAATATCCAAGCGAGAGTGGTGGAGGCCAGCGCGCCGAAAGCCCCGGCGATGAGTGTCGTCAGGAGGATATGGGAGATTGCGTCCGCATTGGCCGCGAGGGTAGAACCCGCGTTAAAGCCGAACCAACCCAACCAGAGAATAAAGCATCCCAAGGTCGCTAGGCTCGGATTACCGCCAAAAGTCGCCATGATTTTATGGCCGCGATAGCTAGTATTTTTGAAGGAACGGTTTTCCCCTTGCCCCCAAGGGATATATTTTCCCGCACGAGGCCCTAACAGACACGCCCCCGTCAAAGCCGCCCATCCTCCCACCGAGTGAACCACCGTCGAACCCGCGAAATCCCGAAACCCCAACTCGTGCAACCAGCCCCCTCCCCAAATCCAAAAACCGGCAATGGAGTAAATCAGGATAAAAAAGGCACTAAAAAGGACGAACGCCCCGAAGCGAATCCTCTCCGCCACCGCCCCCGATACGATCGTGGCGGCAGTTCCCGCGAAAGTGAGTTGAAAGAAGAATTTAGCTGTTAGAGGAATATCCGCCCAATCTAGGAAGGGAAATTGACCATTGAGTGGAGGAAAACCCGGTGTTCCGACAAATTTGCCGCCATCCCCGAACATCAGCCCGAAGCCGATCAGCCAATAGACTGCGGTAGCGACGGTAAAGACGATCGTGTGTTTGGCGAGGACGGTGATCGCATTTTTACTCTGGCAAAAGCCCGTCTCTAGCATGGCGAAGCCGCAGTTCATGAAGAAGACGAGACTACCCGTGAGTAACACCCAGATCGTATTTTGACCGCGGTTTAACTGCGCCACTTGCTCGGATAATCCGGGATCTTGAGCCATTACCGCCGATATACCAACGTTTACGAGTATAGTAGCGAAAAATAAGCTGAAATATCGCCACCGAAAAATTTTTCTAACGATAGCCCGCTGAAATTCTGCCTTAGTCATGGAAAAGAAATGTCTGACTTGTGAATCAGAAGATAGATCGGAATGACTGTATTTTGTCTAACTCCACGCTACGATAGATTTATACCATTCGGGATAAACACTTAAATCTTATCTCGCAGAATCTTATTTCTCTCTTTTTTGTTCTCTATATCTGAATTCCCGATCGCCTGTCGAAAACTCAATGCGATTATGTATCAATCCCATCTGTCCCCGCCCGGAGAACTCCGAAGATGGGAGTATCTGTGAGGCTTGCGGTTCCCACTTGCTAATACAGAATAGATATCGGGTGATGAAAGTACTACACCAGAGGGAGGACAGGGTAACTACCCTTTACGATGTGGTGGATGTGAAGGATCAAGACACTCCCAAGGTTCTCAAAGTTCTCTACACAGGGAACCCGGACACGATTTCTCGGTTCGATCGAGAGGCAGATTTATTAAAAAATTACCGGATCGAGGGACTTCCTACAGTAGGACAAGGCGGATATTTCCCGATCGAGTTTCCCAATAATCCTATTCCCGCTTACTGTCTAGTGATGGAGAAAATCCCAGGACTAAACTTAGAGCAGTGGCTAGAACAGCACGGGGCGATCGATGAAAGGCGGGCGATCGACTGGTTAAAACAAGTAACTACTATTTTAGAAAGACTACATTCTAATAATTTCATCCATCGCGATATTAAACCTTCTAATATTATGTACCGCGATAGCGATAACAGGATATTTCTAATCGATCTAGGTGCGGTTCGTTTAATTAATCAAAATATAAACGAGCAAACTACGACAAGGATCGGGAGCTTCCCCTATATGGCTCCCGAACAGTACCGAGGCAGAACCGATTTCAAATCCGATTTTTATGCTCTCGGGCGTACTTTTGTCCATCTTCTAACCAACAAGAATCCCTCTCAAATCGAACAAGATACTCAAGAAAAGTTACTGTGGCGTGCAGAATCTACACCCGTATCGGATCAATTTGCCGCCTTAATCAATAGTCTTTTAGAGCGAAAACTTAACGGGCGGCCCGGAAATACAAAGGATATATTGAAACGAATTCAAATCATTGAAGATAAGGTTAATTCACAGGAAAACTCTGGTTCTATATTTCAAACAGTAGTCTTGTGGGCTATGGTATTAGGGTTTTTAGTTTTCGGATATTTCGCGATCATCAAGTCGGATCCTTCTCCAACTAATCCTAATACTAGCAATGACACCCAATGCAGGATTAGAAAAGATGGCAAACAGGATAGCAATGCCCTAGCTAGAGATGCCCAAAAAGCGATTAATGCCGCTAAGTTAAAAGATAGCCCTTATCCTATCATCCAAAAATACTCGAATATTATTCTCGATCCCAAGCAATATGGTTGTACCGTGCAGGTGGAAATCCTCAGAAAACGAGACGAGATCATTCTCCCAGAACTAGCGGAGGAACTAGAGCAAGTTATCCGAGGGAGTGTTAATAATAGTGTTAAAGACGCGATAAAAGTTAACATCGTTCCTCGCTATCTCGATTAAAGTCCTAGAACGTAGGATTTAATCAAATTCGGAAGAATAAAGCCTGAATCTCTGCTTGCGATGAACGCTCGCTTTCTCAAAGAATCAACTGCGTCCGTCAGTCCGGATTTATTGAGCTTCGATCGTAATTCCGAGACAGAAATCGCTTCCTCTTCCCTCGCCAAAACCTCCAAGATCTCCCGCTCGATTTCCGAAAGCCTTTGCAACTGCACCTCGATCATCCCATTAATATCACTAAAATTTATCGTCCCAGCTTGTAAAAACTCCGCAATATTACCACTGAAGAGATCGACGATTCTAGCCAAAGCAAGCTTAAGAAAAAAAGGATTACCCCGATACAGTTCGATAAAATCCCGAATCTCCCTCTCTGTTCCTTCTCCTCCCTCCTTATTTACCATCTCCCTAGCCGATAGTTCATCGAGTCCTCCCAAGAACAGAGACTTTACTGTATTCTGCCGCTTTTCTAGAAAATCGATATCCTTGGGTTTCTCCCGACTCATCAATACTAAACAACTTCTATGCGGTGCTTCTCCCACCCGTCTCAATAGCTTTTCGTAGTTTTCAAACTCCTCTCGATATCTCCCGCTTAAATCGCCGCTTTGCAGAATTTCCTCGCCGTCATCCAATAACAAAAGACACCGATGATAGGTCATTCGATCGATTAGCCTAGCCAAACGGATATCGATACTATCAGGTAACTCCCGGCGGGGAGAATTTGTCAAAATCTCTAACCAATCCCCCAAAAGTTCCGTAAGGCGAGAAACTTGTTTAAGGGAACGATAGATGAGGTAATCGAAATCTCCCTCGATCCCCTGCGCTAGTTTCACCGCGAGAGCAGTTTTTCCCATCCCTGCCATCCCAAAAACCGTAATTAAACGGCATTTGTCACCGATGATCCACCGTTTGATCTCGGCGAGTTCTTCCGTCCGTCCGTAGAAAAAATCCGCCTTCGGTACCCCTCCCCAGTCCTTCCGATCAATTTCCCCTTTCCCGAACGTTTCTTCTAGCAATGCTATCTCTTGCCAGTTTAAACCTAATTTCTCGCAAATTGTCGTAAAAGTCTCATGACTAATCGGCTTACCTGTGAAAAATTTGGTAACTGTCGCTCTAGCCAAAGGAATCAATTCGGCGAAGGTACTTTTATTCGTGTATCCCTTTTGTTTAAGAGCGAGTTCGGCTTTAGGGATGTATTCGGGATTGATTTTCAGCGATCGAGACATAAGCAGTTATTCAGAAGTTATTCAGAAGTTATTCAGAAAGAATTTAAAACTATAATAAAGCAATTCTTAGGGCAATTCATTTCCCTCGCCAGCAGGAATGTATCTTAGAATACATTTTACCCACCAAATCCAAGAGAGCCAAATGAGCGTCAATCTTTTGAGAGCGATCCTCGATCTGATCGATGAATTTCGCGACCCCGACGCAAAAGAGGAGGAAGAACAAGAAGGAAAACAGTAGTCAATAGATGCTATCGCTCTAGGGTAATGAGCCAACAAGACTATCCTTGTTGGCTTCTCCTTTGTTTGGGCGAAGTTAGCTTTAAAATGGATTCCAGAGGGATTTCTAATGATCTAGGCATAAATGATGATTTTAGGTATATGTCTATAGTAGCAAAAATTTGTCAGAAGTTATTCAAAAATTTGTCAGAAGTTAGTCAGAAGTTGGTTAATTAGTAGTAGTTTTTCTGTTCTTCTCTTTGTATAATCACTATAGTAAGAGTGTTTCCAGTGTATTTTAAAGACACTAAAATCAATGATCCCCATCACTACTCAAGAATTAAAACGAAATATTCAAGAAGCTTTGGAGGCAGGAGTGCCGAAATCGAGGATCGAGCGAATGAAGGACTGTCTAAATAAACTCGAATCTGGAGTGTTCGCCAATCAGAAAAGTACGGGAGTAATGTATCGGGAAATCGTTCGCGACGGCAAAAAAATAATCGAGATGGCAAGCGCTCCCATCCTGCCGGAAGATCCAGAGAAGGACCCGTTCGATGAGTTGGATGACCGGCAACAGCCAACTATCTTTGACCCTTCAAGCAAGAAAAAATAATATCTTATAACACATATAATATAACCCAATCTACGATGTTGGGCTAGGTTATATTATTAGAATAGTCGGTTAAGAATCTACGAAAATCACGTTGCGATGCCTACGATAAAAGACTTTAGTAAACAATATACTCTAGACGAATTAGAATCACTATCGGATTTTGTCGAGCAGGAACTTCGTCTTTCGTCACCAATCGAATTAGCGTGGTTGGATGTAATAGAAATTAGGGATTTGGGACTAAATACCAATGGTGATTGGTACGGACGATATGATGGACAGACATTTAAAGCGAGAATTCGCCTCAACTCTCTTGTTTTAGGTACGATCGAGCAATTACAACGAACCTTAGCCCACGAATACGGACATCACTGGACTCTATCCTATCTCGCTGTTCATCACAACTTACGAATTTATAAAGAACGATTACCCAGAACCTATTACAAAATACGAGGTTTAAGCGAAGAGCATTGCATTTATAGTCCCCAACAGATTAGAACTTTTGAAGACTGGATGAGATGCGATAAAGAAATTATCGCCGAGGATTATCGGGTTCTATTTAGTCCTCATCCTCACAATCAAGATCATCAAATGGTAGGAAATTTACCGTTGATTAGGCTCTCGGCCCATCCATCCATCAGGGAACAAGCTTTAAACATCTGGAGATCGATCCAAAATTTCTTCTACACGGTATTCAAGCTAGGGATCAGCCATCCCGATGATCGAGTTCAGGAATATATCAGGAATCTCCCCACCACTCCATAGTATTGGATTTTAGCAAAGCTTGATGAGGTTTTCTTCTGTATTTTTGGCAGTACAACATCCGGGGGAAGCGGGGGGAATTCGTCGGGATTTGGCCTTTGAAAACCGTAAATTTGCCCTTAAAACCACTAATGGGCAGGAATTTGAACAAATGCGACAAGTACCCCTAGGGTCGAATTGGCCCAGTGGTCAAGTTAATCAACCTCCCCGGCCGGCAGTGGTGGCGATTCGCCGAATTGAGTCAAAATAGGTGAGGGAAGTGAGGAGCTGGGGAAGTGGGGAGAAAAAGGAAATAGATTGTTTCCTTGGAGTAGAAAAGCGATCTTTTTCAGGAAAAATCGTTAAATTAAGGAATTTAAGAGCAAGGTCGCCATTAAAATCTCACTTTTGCCGGAGATATGTTGTGATTTTGTCCTTGAGTTTCCCAAAGATGGGCTTACTATGAGAGTAGGGGGAAAAAAGATAATTTTAGCGATCGATTAACAATGACTAGGGATCTCTGTAGGATTTTATTGATAGAGGACGAACCGACGACTGTTAAATTAATCCAGAGATTGCTGTTAAAGGCCCCCCAATGTTCTCTGGCTGAGGGGTTGACTTTTACCCTCACCCAAGCTCAGGATCTAGAGGAAACTGCCGAAAAACTGGCAGGGGAGAAATTTGATCTCATCCTCTTAAGCTTGGAAATCTCCGTCCCCCCCGGTTTAAATATTCTAGTCAAAACCAGAGAATTAGCCGCTGCTATACCGATAGTGGTTCAAACCACTAGCAATGATGAGAAATTAGTCGTTAAAGCCTTTCAACTGGGTGCTGATGGTTATATTCAGTTAAATAATATCGATAGTAGTCTTTTAGTCTATCAAATTCGTGTGGCGATCGAGCGTCAGCAATATATCCTCAATCTTAAACATCAACAACAGGAAGAAGAATTTCGCGAACTGGAACAGTTAATCAAGGGAGGACAAACTAGCATCACAGCGAAAATGTTCGGTTCTGAGGCAATAAGGCAGAGTATTCCCGATATTTTTCAAGAATTAGTTCAAAATTACGGAGATTTATTAGATTTAGCTTTAGAAGAACAAGCATACAAAGTGGAACATAATCTATCGGAACGACTGCGAAGCTTGGCCGATAAGTTAGGATTCTTAAAAGCTAGTCCTCGCGATGTGGTGGACATTCATACCACCACCCTACGCCAAAAAAATCAGGATGTCACCCTGGCCAAAGCGCAGGCCTACGTTAGCGAAGGTCGTCTCATGGTCCTGGAATTGATGGGTTATCTCGTCTCTTTCTATCGTAAATACTATATCGGTCTCAGCAACATTAAACTATTCAATAACACGCAATCATGAGTCAATATCTTCTCAAACTCTACATTATGGGCGATTCAAGTAAATCCCAAAGGGCGATCGCTAATATTTTTCGTATCTGTCGCGAGGAGTTATCCGGTCTTTATACGGTAGAAATAATTGATGTTCTCGAACAGCCGCAATTAGCGGAACAGGATAAAATTCTCGTAACTCCTACTTTAGTCAAACAACTTCCCCCACCCCTACAAAGAATTATCGGTGATATGTCCAACACCCAAAAGGTTCTCCTCGGTTTGGATGTTATTCCCAAAGACTCCCATCTCAATTAGGATTCACCGAAAAATTCTTCTGGTTAGGTTTTTCCTCGCTAATAAGTAGATAGGATTAAAATTATCCCTTGAAGACAGTTGAAAATCAATAGTCATCCCCATCATAGCAAAGACTGGACACGATCGAGGGGCCAGTAAACTTTATAGGCTTGACCAACGATATAACTTTCTGGCAAAAAACCCCAAGCATGGGAATCAAAACTATGGTTACGATTATCTCCCAAAACAAACAGATTTTTTGGGGGTACAGTCGTAAATTCTATTTCATAATTGCCCAACTCGGCGGTGTAGGGTTCCTCGATAACTTGCTGGTTGAGATAAACTTTGCCCCCCCGGATTTCAATGGTATCCCCGGCAATAGCGATGACTCGTTTGATAAAAAAATCTCCAGACTTAGGATCTAGTTGCCTAATTTTTTCCGGAGTTCTAAAAACAATTATATCGCCTCTTTTCGCTTGATAATTACCAGATTGACTGACGAAAATGCGATCACCTACTGCGAGGGTAGGTAGCATGGATTCGCTCGGAATCTGGAAAAATTCTATTCTTTGATGTAACCAATCAGGAAAATAATTACAGATAATTCCCCAAGTAAAAATCACTCCCACCATCAGTGCCAAAATGGAACGATAGGTGTGACGATGGGGGTGGAATTGATCAGGGAAAGTGTGATAAACGTGATAAATAGCGATCACTGTAACTAAAGGGGTAAGAAAGAGGATATTGGTGAAAAAATGATCCATTTTCAGGCTAATCTGGGATATAGTCAGAAAAATTATCCCTAATCTCACCTTATCAGCGTACAATTGCCCCAAACCTGGCATAATCCGGTTAGCGAAGACGGCAAACCATGGGTTTTTTTGTTTCCGGGGAATTTTCTCTAAGCTGTTATTCTGTCTGGAATCATAAACAGTCCAGTGAGCGTCAAAAATATTGCTAATGTAAACGATAACCAGAGCAACTATTCCCCCTAATCCCCAGCTTACAGGGCCATTGGGGCTAAAAATTGACCAAATTGTCACAATTATTAATATTACTTGAGCGATCGCCCAAATGGTTGCTTTTTGGTTTTTGTTAGCATACCATTGTCCCAAACCGGGGAAAAACATCGAGAGATTGACCGCTAACCAGGGATCTTTTGCTTGTGAATTAGTCGCATAAGGACGAGAAACAGCCGAAAAAAGGGAGGGTTTGCTCATAGTATATATTTATTGGCAATTCAGTAAACAGTGAACAGTTAACTTAAAACCCAAGTCTGATAACTGATAACTGGTAACTGATAACTATTATAGCAACCAACAAAACTTAATGCTTTTACTTCAATTTAGCACCTCTCATTACTGTCGCAAAGCTCGTTTAGCTCTAGGTTATAAGGGGATTGATTACCAAGTAGAAAATCTCACCCCCGGACTACATATTCTCAAACTCAGGCCTCTAACCAAAGGGTTAACCACTGTCCCCGTTTTAATGACAGCAGATGAGATTATTGCCGATTCTACCGCCATTTTAAAATATTTAGAAAAAGTAGTTCCTTTCCCCTCTTTTATTCCCGTTGGGGAAAAGGAGAAAAATCAATCTTGGTTACTAGAGGATTGGTTAGATGAAAGTATTGGAGTAGCGACGAGATTTGTCTATTATGATTATCGCGCTGGAGAGGGAAAAGCGATCGATCCTTCTCTGAGTAGTCAAATAATTATTAATATCGTGCGACAACAATATAAAATCACCCCAGCCAGGGTAAAACTAGCGGAGGAGCGCCTAGAAAATGCCCTCAAGATTCTAGAATATTGGCAAAATCAGCCCTATTTGGTGGCGGATAAATTAAGTGTAGCCGATATTGCCGCCACTGCCCTACTCAGTCCTCTGGCTCTAATTCCCAGTTATCGTCAAAAATATCCCTGGTTGTTTGCTAGAATCGGGGAAATTCATCAACAGTGTCGGGAAAAATTGCCCCCCGGTTTAAATTAAATGCAGCGAACGACCAAAATTATTATCCTCATCTCGATCGGTTTCTTATCGCCCCTAAAAGCCCTTGCTTTGCCCGCTCCTGAAGATATTCCCGAAGAAATTTTACGAGCAGAAATTATCACTTCGGCTCGATCACCTTTGGATAATCAACCCCTAAATGCGGCAGAATATGCCTTACTAGAAGAACAATTAGCCACCAGTATTTATCCACCCCAAATTAATCCCAAGATTCGACAATTAATTGCTCTGAGAAGATTACAAAAACTCCTCCAGATCTTGATACCTTTTTATCGTTAAGATCAAAATAGCCGATCTCCTTTGGCGAGAGTGCATCTGCTAACCAAAAAGTTAGAGAGGATTGGCGTAGGGCGATCGCTTTTTTCGCCAGCAGACAAAAATCCCGTGTTATGATTAATGAAAAAATCATAAAGTTTTGTAACAAACCTTGACTGCTATCCTCCGCCCCCAAGAAAAGCCCCTGCTTAATCCTCCTTGGTACTCCCTGTCCCCTCTCTGGCAAGGAGACGAAACCAATGTTAAACAAGGTTTACCCCATAGTCAACTCGCACCCCCGTGGCAGATTTTAATTCTCGGCGATGGTTCTCCCACCCGTCATTTACAACTTTTAACCGGTGAAAAAACGGAAGTGGATGTGATCGATATGTCCCCCATCGGCGACGATGAGGATGGCGCACCGATGAAAATTAGCCTGATTCCGGGGCCGAGATTGCGTCGTCAAGTCTGGTTACGCACAGCCAGTGGTCAAAGGTTAGCCTATGCCGCTTCTTGGTGGTCCGCCAATCAAGTGGACGAATATCTGGAAAATCGTTCCCTACCGATTTGGGAAAGTCTCTCGCGGCTGCACACGGAATTGTATCGCGATGTGCAGGGACTTTATTACGGTCATTCCCCGGAATTAGAAATAGCTTTTGGGGAAAAAGGAGCATTTTGGGGTCGTCATTACCTATTTTGGCACGCTCGCCAACCCCTTACCCTGATTTACGAGGTTTTTTCTCCCTATCTCCGTAAATACCTCGGCGAAATGAGAATTGATCAGTTAGGTTAACTGCCGTAGATATTTCTATGTAGGGTTTACTGAATAAAGCTAAAAACCTTGTTGGATAATATAGCGTTTTTCAGTCTGCTGAGGTACAAAAGTTATGGGTTTTAGGCAAAAGGCAAGAGGCAAAAGGCAAAGGGGAAGAAAAACAGGTGTACCTCACTAGCTTAGGAAACGCTATATCTTTAGGCTTTTTTGAAATCAAAAAGTGGGGGAAATTTAGGCACTTTTTCCCTGAAAATTAGGTAATTGGCCACCTCAAAACTGGTAAAACCCCACACCCCACACCCGTTCGGCTGAGCTCACGGCCGAAGCCCACACCCCACACCCTACCCCCACGAAAAACTTTTTGCCGCAAACCCTAGTTAAGCTTTGGAGAGAATTAAATGATTTTTCTCCGTTAATTTTGCCATCCAACCCGGTTCGACCACAATCGTGCTAATTTTTTCGATAATAATTGCAGGTCCTGCCAGACAATCAAAAGGTTGCAGATCTGAACGCTGATAAATTGGCGTTTCCCGCCATTGATTAGCCATAAAAACTGCTACTCGATCGAGCATAGGAGGTAATTCTCCCATGGGACGGGTGCGGGTTAAAATTGCTTCTTGGGGACTGTCCATAGTCTGGATCAATTCCACGGCGATGTACTCAACAATTAAAGCTTTTTGTTCTTGCTTAAACCCATAACGTCTTTGATGTTCCTGTTCAAAATCCTGACGCATTTGATCGCTAAAATTAACCGCTAAAGTGGCATCACTGCCTTGATATTTTAAACTAACTTGCTGCCGCACCTGATTATAATCCTCTAATTCCCGACCCGCTAAAACTTCTAATTCCTTCATCTCCGGGAGTAACTCCCCGATTAAATCGGCATTTAACGGCTGTTCGATCGCTTTTTCTTTAATTACCCTCAAATCGGCCAAACCCATGCCGTAGGCGCTTAAAACCCCAGCGTAGGGATGGAGAAAAATACTTTTCATTCCCAGAGTATCGGCAATTAAACAGGCCACTTGACCCCCGGCACCGCCAAAGGTACAAAGAGTATAATCACTGAGATCATAACCCTTTTGCAGAGAGATTTTTTTAATCGCATTAGCCATATTTTCCACGGCAATTTGAATAAACCCCGCAGCCAGCAGTTCAGGACTATTATTACCCCCCATTGTTGCCGCCAATTCTTGAAACTTTGTCAGCACAATCTCTCTATCTATGTGTAAATTTCCTTCTTGTCCAAAAATAGCAGGAAAATAGGCAGCTTGAATTTTTCCTAACAAAACATTAGCATCGGTAATTGTTAATGGGCCACCCCGTCGATAACAGGCAGGTCCCGGATTAGCTCCGGCACTTTCTGGTCCGACCCGAAAACGATAACCATCATAGACTAAAATCGAACCCCCACCAGCGGCTACGGTGTGAATACTTAACATCGGCGCTCGCATTCTTACGCCAGCAATTTCGTTATCTGTTTGGCGCTCGTATTCCCCTTGAAAATGAGAAACATCGGTGCTAGTTCCCCCCATATCAAAACTGATAATTTTGCTAAATCCCGCCCTTAAACTGGTTTGTACTGCCCCGACTATTCCCCCCGCAGGACCGGATAAAATGCTATCTTTACCCTGAAATTTATCGGCGGTGACTAAACCGCCATCGGATTTCATAAATAACAAGCTAGTTTTCGGTAATTGCTGGCTAATACTATCAACATAGCGGCGTAAAATTGGCGATAGATAGGCAGAAACTACCGTGGTATCTCCCCGGGATACCAGTTTCATTAAAGGACTGACTTGGTGGGAAATGGCTAGGTGAGTAAAGCCGATTTCTTCGGCAATAGCTGCCACTTGTTTTTCGTGGTCGGGATAACGATAACCGTGCATAAAAACAATCGCACAACTTCGGATACCCGCTTGATAAACTGGTATTAAATCGGCTTTAACTTGGGCGGGATTAACGGCGATTAATTCTTGTCCTTGACGATCGTAGCGTTCGGCCACTTCGATAACTTGTTCGTATAATAAAGAAGGAAGAATAATTTGACGTGCAAAAATATCGGGGCGATTTTGATAGCCAATTCTCAAGGCATCTTTAAAACCTTTGGTGATTAACAAAACCGTGCGCTCTCCTTTTCTTTCTAACAGCGCATTGGTGGCTACCGTTGTTCCCATTTTAATCACTTCGATGTTATCTAGGGAACCGCTAATATCTTTGATCCCTTGAATGACTGCATCCGAGTATTTTTCGGGATTTTCCGAGAGCAGTTTATAGAGAACAATCCACTGTTGATCGGCAAGGGGAACAATCAGAAATCTAGCGGCATCTCTAGCTAGTCGTTCAATAATTTCTGGTCGATCGATTATCGCCACTATATCGGTAAAAGTTCCCCCTCGATCGATAAAAAATTTTAACATAATCCCTTCCAGTTCTCAGAATCAATTAACAATTGCGCCTAATTCTTTTAAGATAAACTAGATTGATTTATCTGAGTAAGCAAAATGTCCACAGGAATCGCTATCTTAGGGGTAGGACGTTGGGGAGTGCATTACGTCCGTCATTTTTCTCAACATCCCTCAGCACAAGTAGTGGCAATCGTTGATCCCTCCCCTGAAAAACTTCATCTCTGTCGCGATCAATTTAATCTCGATACTAATAAGGTTATTTTAGCCAATGACTGGGAATCAATCCGCCTTCACCCCGAAATCTCGGCTGTGGTCGTCGTTACTCCCGCCATCAGTCATTATCCCCTGATTAAAGATGCTCTTAATTTAGGTTATCACGTCCTCGCCGAAAAACCCTTAACCCTCAATCCCCAAGAATGTGGCGAATTAACGGCATTAGCGGCGAAAAAACAGCGTATTTTATTAGTTGATCATACCTATCTTTTTCATCCGGCCGTTATCACCGGACAAAAAGTCCTGCAATCCGGGGGTATCGGTAAACCTCTTTATGGTTATGCCACTCGCACCCACCTGGGGCCGGTCCGTCAGGATGTGTCCGCTTTGTGGGATCTGGCTATTCACGATATCTCGATTTTTAATCATTGGCTTGATAGTACACCAATATCTGTGCAGGCGCGAGGAACAGTTTGGCTACAACCTAATCTAGCCGATTTAGTCTGGTTAACCCTGATCTATGGCGATGGTTTTCAAGCGACTATTCACCTTTGTTGGTTGAATCCCGATAAACAGCGACGCTTAGGGATAGTTGGCAGCGAAGGGACTTTAATTTTTAATGAATTAGACGCTCGATCGCCTTTAACCCGACAAAAGGGCGATTTTGAACGTCAGGAAGCCTATTTTATTCCCCGGGGACAGGAGACGGAATCTATCCCTATCGCCGATGGTGAACCCCTAAAAGCATTGTGCAAACATTTTTTAGAGTCGGTGGCTACGGGTGTCAATTCTTCTGTATCTTCGGGATCGGTAGCGACGGAATTAGTCAAAATCCTCCAAGCAGCAGAATTATCTCTAGCCAGAGGTGGAGAGATTGTGCGCTTAGAATAGGTAAAAATGGGATCGATAGGTAGGGTCTGCTGAAAAAGTTTTTCGTGGGGGTAGGGTGTGGGGTGTGGGCTTCGGCCGTGAGCTCAGCCGAACGGGTGTGGGGTGTGAAGTATAACCTGATTTGCTATTGACGAGGAGTTTGTACGGCGTTAGATTTATTAGAGGTTTTCTTAATTTGTACCCAGTAAGGGGGTATCGGAAATTCTCTTAATCCCCCCTACAGCACAGGTTATGCCTTTTTGTCAACGGGGAAGTCCAGAACCCGATCGGTGCGTAGCGCGCTCGATCGCTAACGGATCAAATCAGCGACGGCATTAGAAAGCAAGCTCAGCAGCGACGAATTTTGACCGTCCGCTGCCACGCAGTGTTAGCTGGCGGTTCAAGGAAATAACTCAAAGTAATCGCAGTGACTTGGACGAATAATCGAAAAATCTCGGCGATCAAGTGTGTAAACGCGAGTAATAGTAAGCCTTTCAGCTATGGCAATGATCGCTGCATCTGTAAAGTCAAGCTGATTGTCAGCATATTGTTCCAATATCTCATGCACTCGTACCAAGTCTTCTGGGATTACAGGTTCAACTTGAACCGCATCAGGTGTCATACTGGATACAAAACGGCGCATTGCTTGGTGGCTCAATCTTGATGCAATCAGGTAGCAGACCTCAGGCAAGACAACGACAGGTAGAACCAATAGCTCATTCACGCTTTGAGCAATAGCCAACACCCGTTGATGATTGCGATCGCCCTGATCGGTCAAGGCAAACAAAAAACTGGTGTCAAGTATCGCCGTCATACTGAATTGCTTGGCTTAAGATTCCAGCCGGACACCGGATCAATCTCATTGCCTAGAATCTCTTCATCACGTTCTGAAATATCCTCTTGACCAGAGTTGCCTAAACCTGCAACTGCAAGCAGAAAACTAGAAGAATGAGTGGTCAGTTCTCTTTGATGGGCTGCTTTATAGCGAAGATAGTCAAGAAAATTAGACAGTTCCACTAAAGCCTCATCAGGGAGAGCCTTGACTGCTTCAATTAGCGGTTGCCGTTCTATAATGCTTCTATCCATTACTAAATCTTAGATTAGGACTTCTCCTATTTTACTCCTCAACTCAACGAACAGGCTCACTTACTAACTATCACAGCAGGTAACACCTGAATACAGTCCGCACAAATTGGCATGAAGTCAAAGATCACAGTTGGGGGTCTGCCGTTAACCTAACCCACCAGAGCGGTGTACTGCTACGCAGTGCCTTCGACATCGCACTTAGACTCACAGTTTCAATAAATGTGCATGGTGCGTTCCCCAAAATCTCTTGGTGGAGCAGTAGGACTTGCATTAGGGAACGCACCCTACAAAATTCCCTATGACGTGGAAAGGAAAACACCCGATTGTTAAGTTGATTACTGAAACTTACGAAAAAGGAGTAAAGCTTACTAAAAAAGCCATGGAAAAAATCGAAGAAAAAATCGAACGTCTCACAGAATCAACGAATCAAGACTTTCCCGATTTGGGACAATGGTTTATTGATATCTATTATGATAAGACCTAGTTTGTAGTTAACTAAGATGGTTAGCTAAAAACTGTATTTGATTCTTTAACTTGTCCTTGTTATAATCGAAAAAGCTCGGAAGTATAAAAGTTTATGCTGCTATTTTTTCGGAAAAATAGGTTGTAATGGGAGACTCTTTGTTTTCCTAGACAAAAATAATTACTTTTTCAAAAAAACACTTTTCTATTTTTTTGTTGGGTATTTTATTCTCTGGAAGTCCCTAACATCTTGTGAATGCAGGATAGTCGCTTCCTACTTGAATTAATTCATGTTTCGATATTACCTTTAGTGTTAATTTTATATCTTTATCACCTTCTTGGATCACAACATATCCGTCATCAATAATCCATTTACCAGATAAGGTATGGGGTCCTGATGAAGATGTGCCTGTAAGAGTAGTAATAATCTCCTGAAACCACTCTCCGGTATAACTACCTCCTAACTCAAGTTTGTATGTAATTTTCTGATAAAAAGATGACTGATCCTGGTCACTAAAAAAGGTTCTAACCCAACAACCAGATATATCAGACTCGACTACACCCGTATTTGGATTTGATAAATTTGGAGTTGGTTCAATAGTAATAGTAGGAGTTGATGTAGGTGATGGCGATGGTTCAGAAACACTTGGAGAATAAGTCGGTTGCTGAGGATTTAATTGTCCTTCTAGACTGCTAATTTTTCTTTGCAGATCGCCCATTAACCATAGTAAACTAAATGACCCTATCATTGTAGCAGCGATGATGACTTTAGATAACTGATTCACGGTAATCTCCTGAATAAATAGTTAAAGGCTAAACTAGACAATTTTGGATAGCGATCGCTCATATTATACTACGTTTACATGATTACGAGCTATCTAACACACGGTCGGGTGCAATGATTTGTTAGATCTCAAATTCGATTACAGTAGCAATGGCGGCTACAATTTCCAGTATTGTAATTTCAGAAATGCTTCCTAATTTACGAATAAACCTTTGTAAATCCACCCCCCTTAGTTGAAGAGTGTCATTTGATTTCTGCACCAACAGTAGGATCGAAGTTGACTAACCAAATTTCTCCACGTTTTGGCAGCTCAGGGTTAATACTCAATGATGTCACCTGCCATTAACTGCTGCCATTCAGAATCTTGTTGATAGTGAGAGAGCATTATATCGGCTTGACTTTTGAGAATATTCCTCCGTTCAGTCATTGGTAACTTCAGAAAAGCAAGACGCTGTTTTAAGGATGGAGAGATATATTCGCTGGTAGAAGAATCAGAACTAACTTCTTCAACCAAAATAACTACCTCAACAGTTTGTCCTACAGTCAGCTCTGGAGATTCAATTTCAATTCTATTTCCCGGTAGGACTTTTGCTGTCCTGTACAAAGTTGATTTAACCATTT
>NZ_JBLZRT010000150.1:0-13658 GCF_048564745.1 Microcystis sp. | reverse complement strand
CCATTTTTTTGCTTACCTCCACCTTGATTCCTTCTTTCAAAACTATACCTATCAATCGTTTCCCCTTTTTTTAAGTTTCTTCTCTTTTTGTTAAGAAAGATCCGACTAATGGATAGCTTATCAAGGGGGGCAGGGGGGATCAGCACCCCCCTTATGGACTTGCGCTTTGATAATGTACCTTTTGGGCGAACGCAGTTCGCCCCTACATTGTGGACAAAATCCGTTACTGTAGGGGCGCAAAGCTTGCGCCCTCCGATCGATTGGGATATTATTCCCACGCAAGTCCCTTATCAAGGTAGCAGGGGGGATCAGAGGTAAAATCTATCTTCAATTTAATTATAACTACTTACTTAACCGACTAAGATGCAGCAATGTTCCTGACTCCATTGCTATCTGTTAACCTATAGATGGAATATTTTTAATCAGCTTATGAAAGTGGTGCGGCTGGCTTGGGTGTTAACTTTGGCATTGATGATCATGCCGCCGACAACAGTGGCACAAACACTAGAGCAGTTATGGCAACAGGGTGAAACCGCTCAAGCGCAAAAAAAATACCCGGAAGCCGAAAGAATCTGGCGACAAATTATTCAGCTTGATCCTAACAGTGCTGTGGCTTTTAGCAATCTCTGCGCTGCGCTATTCCTTCAAAATAAGTTAGACGAAGCACTGATTTTCTGTCAAAAAGCCCTCGCTCTCGATCCAAAACTTCCAGAAACCTACAAAAATATAGGTAATGTCCTATATTTCCAGAAAAAACTGACGGAAGCGGAGGAAATGTACCGTAGGGCTTTAGATTTACCGGATGATACTACTGGGACTCCTACCACCGCTCACACCGCTGCTCATAATGGTTTGGGTCTGCTCCTACAGGAACAGGGCAAGCTAGAGGCAGCGATCGCTGAGTTCGAGAAGGCGACGAAAATCGATCCGAAGTTTGAATTTGCCAGCAATAACCTGCAAGAGGCCCGGCGCTTGTTATCCTTGCAGCAACAACCGGAACAGATCATCGCTTTGAATACCACCAAATATCTACCCCAAGAGGATCCCCTCACCCGGATCAAGCGATCGATCGTTAAAATCAGTGTTGTCTTTACCGGTAACGCCAAGGGGACTGCCTACGGTACGGGTTATGTGGTCAAACGCCGGGGAACAACGGTGTGGATTATCACTAATCGTCATGTGGTGGTCGATCGCGACACGGAACAGAGGGGCGATAATCTGGAAAATAATCTGGAAGTGGAACCCTATTACGGCGAAAATCTACCCAATCTCCCGCGCGATCGTGTAGTGGCTAAAATAAGTCAGATCACCGAACCCCAAGAAAACTTGGATTTAGCTTTGCTGGAAGTCACGGGTTTACCAGACGATATCAGTCCTTTAACCTTTCATCAAGGCGAAATTAACCCACAAACACCGATTTCTATCATCGGACATCCTGAATCAAAAGATTGGTCGAAGTACGAGGCGATTACCATCGGCATTCAGTCTAGTAGCGGCAATTTATTAATCGATGTGAGTCTGGCCGTGGGGGGGTCTGGTAGTCCAGTATTCGATCAGGAAATGCGGGTGATCGGATTGATGTTTAAAACGATTAACGAGTCCCAAATCGATTCTTCCGGTATCGGTTTCGCTTACCCAATCGATCGAGTTCTCCAAAAATTAGCTCAATGGCAGGTGGTTGTACCATGAAAAAATCATTTATTGTCCTTAACTTAACAATTCTTAGTCTTATTTTGGTCTCGTTCTTCCCTATTCAAGCTCAAAACTGTGGGACGGGAAATACTAGATCTAGCAACTATATCCAGAGAGATAATGACAAGCGCTGTGAGGGAATAGCCCCGATCGATATTGCGGGCAGTTTTAGTCTTATTTCCCTTTCTATCGGCCGGATTCGGGAGATGACTGACTCCCTAAAGTTGGAAGTACCTAGTCGTAATAACCGAGCGCCGAAAGTGATAGTGCGTTCTGTGCCAAAAAATTATCAACTCGATCCCCTCACCTTGCGTCCCCAAGGTTCTCGCTATCAATTTAAATGGTCTAACTATGTTATTGATCGCGAAGATATCGCCCTTGAAAGTCTGCGGGCCACGGCCTCTATCAGTGACGGTAAATTGATCTATTTGCCAGTTATTTTTAATCAGGCAAAAACCTATGATATCGTCCTTTTTTCTAATGTGCGTAGCCAGATCAAAGAATTACAAATCCTCCAGAACAACGAGGTTATCTATGAGACTTCTCGCCCTAACTGGCAACCAAAAGGAGAAATTTTCTTTACTTGGGATGGTCGTACTTCTGATGGTAAACTGGCTAAGGCGGGATTGTACGAATTGCGAGTCAAAGCTTTATTAGAACAAGATGATGCTCCTCCCAGAAATGCCCCGATTAATATAACTTTTGAACATAATCCCCAGTGGCTAAAATGAAGTCCAAGCATAATTTTAAAAGTTTCTGGCGATTTATTAGGAAAAATCTCAAGTTTTGCACAGTTTTTATAGTTACTCTAGCACTGGTTTTCCTGTCGATTTTTTGGGGAATTATCCCAGTTAAACAAAACTTTGAAGGCAATTTATTGGTAAAAAGCTTTAGTTTTACCTGTCAAGAAAACGAAAGTTTATTGCTCAAAGATGTCGATAATCTTTCCCAAATAGATCTATCGGGACTGAAAAAATTTACCCTCGCCGGCATTTTTAGCAGTCTTGCCGATCCCGAACTGAATAAACGAGAGCGACTAGAAATTGAATCAATCCGGGAAAATAGCACTTTAACAATTACCCCGACGGCGGATTTTATCCTGCAAGAACTCCGTTTACAAAAGGAAACTAGAGTAAAAAATCTTAAATATGCGCCTTTTGATAATCGTTTGGCTTTTAGTTTGCAGCCAAATTCTCAACCAGTAAATTTATCATTTAATCCTAGCGGCAACCCGATTAAAATAACTCTCTCTGGTTATAAAATTGCTAATTTACCCCAAAAAAAAGAGGATATTCCCCTCGAATTTAATCTCAGCACCACCGAATTTAAATTAGAAATACAACAAGCGATCGATGTTAATTTACAACTTTCTCAAGATAAAGAACAGCCTATTTTTTGGCGCAATATTAAAGTTAGTAATGTTAGATTTGAGCGACCGATTATCACCGGTAATAATGTGAGAGATGACTTAGTGGAATCGACAATTATTTCTGGTAATATCCGGATGGCTCAACAGGATCTTAAGCTAGAAGAAAACCAATTCCTAATCGTCGAGAAACCGGGGGTAGAGATATTAAATCAGATAAAAATTATCCGAGAGGATAGTAACCAAAACCTCAAACTAAAAACCACGGGGGAAAACTTGCAGATTACCGAGGCATCACAAGGTTTAGAAGTGAGCGTTTCCGGCAATACCAACAGCATCCAAGTGGGGTTAAATCCGCGACTACCGATCGCCCAAATTCAAGGCAGTTTTTTATCCCGTTATCTTGGCAGCGAGGCGATCGTGGCGATAATTTCCTTTTCTGCTGGTTTAATCGTTTCCTTGCTTTCGTGGTTATTCGATAATTTTGCTGCTTCTCCCTAAAAATTACCGTCCCGCTCGCTAAACTGCCAAATTGATAAGATCCTTTGACCTTTCGCCGCCCTATTGAGCAAAACTAGGTATAAACACTTTCTTAAGAATTAACCTATGTCACAATAGATGAAGATAAACCAAATAGTGTGAAGTTGTAAACTAGGTATTACTGAATGGAACCGCTTTATCAGTACGCGTGGCTAGTTCCCGTCCTGCCTTTGGTAGGCGCTACCCTAGTCGGCGCGGGCTTAATTTCCTTTAATGAAGTCACCAATCGTCTGCGACAGGTGAATGCTGTATTGATCATTTCTACCCTCGGTGCGTCGATGGTGCTGTCTTTTGCACTGCTGTGGAGTCAAATCAATGGACACGCTCCCTACAACCAAATGATCGATTGGGCATCGGCGGGTAACTTTCACCTGAAAATGGGTTATACGATCGATCATCTCAGCGCTTTAATGTCGGTTATCGTCACCACCGTGGCCTTTTTGGTGATGATTTATACCGATGGTTACATGGCCCACGACCCCGGTTATGTGCGTTTTTACGCCTATCTGAGCATTTTTAGCAGTTCTATGCTCGGTTTGGTCATCAGTCCCAACCTCGTCCAGATCTACATTTTCTGGGAATTGGTGGGGATGTGTTCCTATCTGCTAGTAGGTTTCTGGTTCACTCGTCCGGCGGCTGCCGAGGCCTGTCAAAAAGCCTTTGTTACCAACCGCGTCGGCGATTTTGGCTTATTACTGGGAATGCTGGGTCTTTTCTGGGCCACTGGTAGCTTCGAGTTTGATATCATGGGTGAACGTCTAGAGGAATTAGTCTCTTCTGGAGCCATTGCCGGCAGTTTAGCGGCATTATTCGCCGTTTTAGTCTTCCTTGGCCCCGTGGCCAAATCAGCCCAATTTCCCCTTCATGTCTGGCTACCGGATGCCATGGAAGGTCCGACCCCGATTTCGGCCCTGATTCACGCCGCCACGATGGTGGCCGCTGGAGTTTTCCTGATTGCTCGGATGTATCCCGTTTTTGAGCCAATTCCCACGGCGATGACGGTAATTGCTTGGACGGGGGCCTTTACCGCCTTTCTAGGGGCAAGTATCGCCCTCACCCAGAATGATATCAAAAAGGGTTTAGCCTATTCCACCATCTCCCAATTGGGTTACATGGTTATGGCTATGGGTATCGGCGCTTATAGTGCGGGGTTATTCCACCTGATGACCCACGCTTATTTTAAAGCGATGTTGTTCCTCGGTTCCGGTTCGGTCATCCACGGTATGGAGGATGTGGTCGGTCATGAGCCGGTTTTAGCGCAAGATATGCGGATGATGGGCGGTTTACGCAAGTATATGCCCATTACTGCCCTAACTTTCCTGGTGGGAACTCTGGCCATCTGTGGGATTCCTCCTTTCGCTGGTTTCTGGTCGAAGGATGAAATTCTCGGTTTAGCTTTTGAGGCGAACCCGTCTTTATGGTTAATCGGTTGGGCTACTGCGGGTTTAACGGCTTTTTATATGTTCCGGATGTACTTTAACACTTTTGAAGGGGAGTTTAGAGGCACTAATAAGGAGATTAAACGGCGACTGTTAGCCAATGCGGGTGCGATTCCGGCTTTTGGACCGGGGGCGATGAATGTTAAGCAATTAGACTCGGAAGCGCAGGAAGAAGACAACCACGGCCATCATGCCCATGAACCCCACGAATCGCCAATTACTATGACTTTACCTCTCATGATTTTAGCGGTTCCCTCTTTGTTAATCGGTTTGGTGGGTAAACCTTGGCAGAATTTCTTCGAGGGTTTTATTCATGTTCCTAACGAAGTGGTGGAAGAAGTTCATGCTTTTGATTGGACAGAGTTTCTGATTATGGCGGGTAATTCGGTGGGGATTGCTTTAATCGGGATTACTGTCGCTTCTTTGATGTATCTCCAGAAGAAAATTGACCCCGCAACTATTGCCGAAAAATTCCCCGCTTTGTATCGTTTTTCCCTGAACAAATGGTACATTGATAATCTCTATGATCGAGTTTTTGTACAGGGTTGTCGTCGTCTCGCACGGCAAATTATGGAAGTGGATTATCGCGTTATCGATGGGGCAGTGAATTTAACTGGTTTAGCTACTCTTGTCAGTGGTGAAGGTCTTAAATACCTTGAAAATGGTCGCGCCCAATTCTACGCTTTAATTGTCTTTGCCGCAGTTTTGGGTTTAGTAATTGTCTATAGTCTGGTGTAGATTTTTAAGCCGTTGACTAAAGATTTTTTGGGGCGCAAAGCCCCTTTTTTCAGCTTTAAATACCCCTTTTTAAGGGGTATTTAGGGGGATGAGGAAGGCTGCATTTCATATTTCTGACTTTCTCTCACTTATGGTGAGCAGCAGCAGTTATTAAAAGAGGGCGAATGCAATTCGCCCCTACAATAACATTATTGCGCCAATGGTAGGGGCGCACCGCGTGCGCTCACAATGTAATATAGATATTTCTACAAAATTGAGTATTTTATTGAAAGCATTACCTCATATTTAGCCAATTAGGAGACTCAAATTGCGTTACAAACTTTTAGGTAATAGTGGTCTGCGGGTTTCGGAACTATGTCTAGGAACGATGACATTCGGGGAAGATTGGGGTTGGGGAGCGGATAAAGAGGAAAGTCGGGCGGTTTTTCAGGCTTTTGCGGAAGCGGGCGGCAATTTTCTCGATACTGCTAATATCTACACAAACGGAACCAGTGAAACATTAGTGGGGGAATTTGTCAAGGGCGATCGAGAAAAATGGGTAATCGCCACAAAATATTCTCTCAACACCCGTCCCGGGGATGTCAATGCCTGCGGAAATCATCGAAAAAACCTCTTTCAGGCGGTAGAAGCTAGTTTAAAGCGTTTAGGTACTGATTACATCGATTTACTCTGGCTTCATATTTGGGACTCTCTCACTCCTATGGAGGAAGTGATGCGTGCTTTCGATGATTTGGTCAGGATGGGAAAAGTGCTTTATATCGGCATTTCTGACAGTCCTGCTTGGATTGTCTCCCAAGCAAACACCCTGGCCACCCTACGGGGATGGACACCCTTTATCGGACTACAAATAGAATATTCTCTCAAGGAACGCACCCCCGAACGGGAATTATTGCCTATGGCCAAAGCATTAAACATCGGGGTGACAGCTTGGAGTCCCCTGGGAGGAGGAGTTTTAACGGGAAAATATAATCAACCCAACCCCGTCGATGGTCGTTTAAGCATGACCGACCAACCTTTTCAAATTCTCGATCGCGATCTGAAAATTGCCGAGACCGTCCTAGAGATTGCCAGAGAAATCGGGAAATCACCGGCACAAGTGGCGTTAAATTGGCTCAGAAATCGCCCTAACCCCATAATTCCTATCATTGGCGCTCGAAGATTGTCCCAATTGCAGGATAATCTCGCCTGTGTGGATTTTAACCTGACTGGGGAACAGCTGCAACGACTCGATAATATCAGTGCCATTTCCCTCGGTTTTCCCCACGAACTTTTAGCCAGTCAATTTGTTCGCGATATCCTATTAGGAGGAGTAGCTGCACAATTGGATCGATGATGGAAGTTTTTGTTTATGGAACCCTGAAACCCAGGGAGAGTAACTATTCTGCCTACTGTGCAGGAAAAGTGATCAACTCTAAAACCGCCTACACAAGGGGGCATTTATACCATCTTACCGCCCTCGGTTATCCCGGACTGACCGAGGGGGATGGCTGGGTGAAGGGAATTTTATTGACTTTTAACGCAGATTATGATATTGGGCTTTTGGATGGTTTGGAAGATTATCAACCCAGCAGATCTCCAGAAGAAAACGAGTATCAGCGTCGCAGAATCCCTATTTATAATCTAGAGCGAGAATTGATCGGCGAAGCTTGGGGATATATGATGACACCGGCAAAAATAGCTTTTCATGGCGGAGTTTGGCTGCCTTCCGGTTGGTGGACCAGTAGCGATCGAGAATAGGGATGAGGGGGCCGATTCTGTTAAGATATACAAATTAAAAGCTTAATCGTGAAAAAATTATGTATCTACTCCTAGAAGTGGCCAGTGGCAAATTCCCCGTTTATTTCGTGGCAGTTTATGTGGTCGGTTTTCTGGCTGCTGTCACCATCGGTTCGATCGCTTGGTATAATTCTAAGCGCCCGGTTGGTTGGGAAGATGCCCAAAGACCGGATATTATCCCCGAAGTGAAGACAGATATAGATTCTGATTCTCGATCCTAGAAAAAGGCAGTTATCAGTTATCAGCTTCTCAAGGCAAGAGGCAAGGGGCAAAACACAGAATCTGGCAATTCTCCTACCTAAAAAGAAGGTTAGAAACTAAGCACATCAAAGCTTTTAGCTTAACAAATTAGGTTTTAGATTCAGACCTTGTTATCAGATGTGGGTTTTCAGTTCACTGATTACTGATTACTATTTACTGACAGAACTACCCATTCCCTTCCATCTTCCCTATTCTCCATTTTGCTATGAAACTAACAGCGATGTCCTTTAATATTCGCTACGATAAACCCGATCCTGATGAGCGTAATTGGCGAGTAAGAAGGGAAGCAGTAGCGGCTTTAATTGCTCACTATTCTCCTGATATAATTGGTACTCAGGAAGCTCGCGCTAATCAACTATTGGATCTACACCGTTTATTGCCAAAATACCAAAGTTTAGGCAGCGATCGCAGAGGGACAGGATTAGATGAACATTGTGCGATTTTGTATCAACCAAGTCGGTTAAAATGTTTAGAAATTTACGAATTTTGGTTATCAGAAACTCCCGATATTATTGGCAGTATTACCGAAGCTTGGGGTAATCCTTATCCCCGCATGGTAACGGGGGCTAAATTTCGCACTCTTGAGGGGCAAACTTTGCAGTTTTATAACACCCATCTCGATTACTATAGCGACAAAGCTAAGGACTTAGGTGCTAAGTGCATACAGGAGCGTTTTTGTCAACTAGATTTAACAGAAGATTACCTATTTTTAACGGGGGATTTTAATGTTAATTCTCAGCAATTACCCCGTGAGATTTTAACTCAAACTCTCCAGTCAGAAATTAAATTAAAGGACGCTTTAGCCGATTTAGAATTAGCGGAACAAATGAGCTTTAATAATTACACCGATACCCCCTATTTAGCCATCGATACCATTTATTATGATAGCCGTTTGCAGTTAGATTGGGTAAAAGTCGATCCTTCCCGTTGGTTGAATCTTATTCCTTCCGATCATTATCCCGTAATTGCTGCTTTTACCTTGCCCTAAAAAAGATTATTTTTGTATTTAGCAAATATATAGAGGGTAAAAGCTTCAGCAGACTTTGGTGATTCGGTGGTTAAATTTGTTCAGTGTTGTCAACAGGAAAAAATTCAATAAGTGATATTTTTGCCGATATTGTCGAAGCAATTCTGTTTATTTTCCTCCGGAGATTAGTTACCAATCCTCTGTTTATTTGATTAATTCCACCCCATCTTTGCCGTCAATCTCCTGTAGATAAACTCTTACCTGTTCCTCGGCTGCGGTGGGGAGTTTTTTGCCGGTAAAATCCGGGTGAATTGGTAATTCCCGATGACCACGATCAACGAGAACTAATAAGCGGATTTTTTGGGGTCTGCCATACTCAATAATAGCATTAAAAGCGGAGCGGATTGTGCGACCCTTATAGATAACATCATCGACTAAAATCACGGTTTTTCCCGTGACATCTAGGGGCATTTTGGTTTTAGCAGGAGTGCGGGTTTTAATGCGATCAAGATCGTCGCGATAGAAGGTAATATCGATCGCTCCCACGGGAACTTTTACCCCTTCTAAGCTCTCAATTTGACTGGCAATTAAATTAGCTAAAGGCACTCCTCGCGTGTAGATACCGATCAAAATCAAGTTATTTAAATCGCCACTTTTTTCGATAACTTCGGAAGCTAAACGGGTAATAGTGCGACGAATTTCGTCAGCCGAGAGAATTTCAATTAACTGTGAGGTCATAATTTTCTAAGAAAAGAGGGTATAGGGGATAGGGAAATTTTTACGGCAATGGACTTTTTTTTACTTTTTCTTTTTTCCTTTAAAACCATCTTCCCACTAACGAATATAATTATTTTCACTTACCTATTTTAACTCGATCGCTCATGAGTGATGAATTATTGCAAAAATCTGCCCTAGAATTAGCCCAACTGATTCGCACTAAACAAATCTCCCCCCTAGAATTAACCCATTTATACCTCGACAGAATTGAAAAATTTGACAGTCAAATCGGTAGTTTTGTCCATGTAGCCAAGGAAAGCGCCCTGGCAACCGCCAGCGCCCAAACGGAACAATTAAGTCAAATCGCCGCTACTGCCGAATTACCGCCTTTTTTTGGAGTTCCCACCGCCATTAAAGACTTAAATGCCGTCGCTGGAATGCCGGTTAGTTACGGAGTCGCCGCTTTACAGGGAAATATCGCCCAATACGACGAAGGAATCGTCACCAGAATCAAAATGGCGGGTTTTATCCTTCTGGGCAAAACTGCCACTTCCCAGTTAGGTTCCTTTCCCTACACCGAAAATCCGGGTTTTTTGCCGACTCGTAACCCCTTCAACCGCGATTATACCGCAGGAGGTTCCAGTGGCGGCGCGGCGGCGGCGGTAGCGGCGGGTTTCTCCCCGATTGCCCAGGGTTCCGACGGTGGCGGTTCCATTCGTACTCCGGCGGGTTGTTGCGGTTTGGTGGGGATAAAACCCAGTCGTGGGCGCGTTTCCTATGCCCCGGTGGGGGAATTTCAAAGCGGTATCGCCACTAACGGCACTCTTTCTAAGACGGTGGCAGATGGGGCGGCACTGCTTACCGTGATTTCGGGCTATACGACGGGCGATCCCTACTGGCTAACCGATCCGCCCTTTTCTTTCCTAGAAGCCACTCAGAGAGGCATAAAACCCCTGAGAATCGCTTTTTCTACTTCCGTATCCCCCTTCGGCGAGGCAACTTCCGTTTATAAAAATGCTGTGATCGAGACGGCTAAAATTTTAGAGGGTATGGGGCATCACTTAACGGAGTATTCTCCCGATTTACAGGCTTTAATCGCTCCTTTTCGCCGTATTTGGCAAGCGGGGACGGCAGCGGCGGCAATTCCCAGGGAGTTATTAAGTCCCCTTAACCAATGGTTATTGGACAATTCTGGCAGTGCGGGGGAATACCTGCAAGCGGTGCGGCAGATGCACGTTATTTCGCGGCAAATTGTGGCGATGTTTGATAATTTTGATGTCTTACTTTTGCCAATTTTTCTACATCAACCCCCCGGAATTGCTGAGTGGGAAAATTTACCACCGGAAGAAGCGGTTAATAAGATGATTAGTTGGATTGCCCCTTCTCCGATTGCTAATGCGAGTGGTTTACCCGCGATTGCTTTACCCACAGGGGTTGATAGTCAGGGTTTACCCGTGGCAATTCAGTTAGTTGGTAAACCTGCTGATGAAATCACTTTGTTAGGTTTATCGGCACAATTAGAGGCAGCTAATCCTTTCGGTTTGATGGCTAATTTTAAGTAGGTAGGTGTTAAAAGTTGTCAGACACCCCCCTTATCAAGGGGGATCCCCCCGCCTATCGGCACCCCCCTTATTAAGGGGGGACTAAGGGGGGATCGAAGCTAAAATCCATTTTTAATTCAATTATAACCAGCTACTTAACTAGCAAGACTTTGGGTAAATTGGGGAATAGAAGCGATAAGTTTACGGGTGTAATCACTTTGGGGAGAGTTGATAATTTCGTTAGCTGTACCCATTTCCTCAATTTTACCTTTATTCATCACCATAATCCGATCGCTCATAAATCTGACGACACTTAAATCGTGGGAAATAAAGATATAAGTGAGATTAAATTCCTGCTGTAATTCTTTGAGTAAATTTAAGACTCCCGCTTGCACGGAAACATCTAAAGCAGAGACAGATTCATCACAGATAATAAACTGAGGATTTAAGGCTAAAGCGCGAGCAATACACACCCTTTGTCGTTGTCCTCCTGATAATTGATGGGGATAGCGATCAAACCAATTAGGATCAAGTTTAACTCGTTCTAATAAATATTCTACTCTTTGCCTTTGCTTTTGGGAATTGCCGCCAGTATGATGAATAACCATCGGTTCTAAAATTGCTTTACCGATGGATAAACGGGGATTCAGGGAATTGTAGGGATTCTGAAAAACTATCTGTAATTCCCGTCGCAGTAGTCTTAATTTTGGATCGCTGGGGTTTAACTTAGCGAGATTTTCTCCTCGGAAATAGATATCTCCAGAAGTGGCAGGAATTAAGCGCAGAATTGTCCTTGCTAAGGTAGATTTTCCGCATCCCGATTCACCGACTAAACCGAGGGTTTCCCCCCGTTTAACGGCAAAACTGACCTGATCTACGGCATTAAAAAAGGTCTTTACTTGCCCGAAAACTCCCTTAACTGGAAATCTAACCGATAAATTTTCTACCGATAAAATATTCTCGTGATCTTGTAAACCTGCGATTCTGCTTTCTTCCTCTTGGAGAGTAATAAATTTAACTGCGGGTGGGGTAATTTCCTGTAATTCAATAATCTTACCTTGAGAGTCTTTTTCCACTTGTAAAAAATCGCTGACGGTGGGTAATTTTTCTGGACGAGAGTTTAAGCGAGGACGACAGGCAAGTAAACCTTTTGTGTAGGGATGTTGGGGATAATTTAATACTTCTTCTTTAGTTCCCTGTTCGACAATTTCTCCTTGATACATCACGACAATTTGATCGGCAATTTCGTTAATAACTCCTAAATCGTGGGAGATAAAAACCATTGACATTTCTCGATCACTTTTACACAAATCTCGTAATAATCTTAATATTTCTGCTTGGACAGTTACATCTAAAGCGGTGGTTGGTTCATCAGCAATTAAGAGGGTAGGATTACAAGAAATCGCCATGGCAATCATTACCCTTTGTAATTGTCCCCCCGATAATTCGTGAGGATAACGCTTGAGAATTTCTTCTTTTTGTTCCTGAATATAAGTTCTAATTTTTTCCCTGACATGACCCTTATTTTCTAAGGGAAACGTTTCTATATACTTCTCCTCTAACTGTTGATCACTCGGTAATAAGCGCACTTCTTGCAGTAGAGAGATGGCTTGATTTTTTGCTTGTTCGGGGGTGACTTTTTGATGCAGTAAAATTGCTTCGGTGAGTTGAAACTCGATGTTATAGACTGGATTAAGAGAACTCATTGGTTCTTGGAAAATCATCGCCATTTCTCCCCCGCGATAATAACGCAATTCTTCCGGGGGAATAGATAATAAATCTACTGCTTGCATTGACTGACCTTTTGCCGGACGAAAGCAAATTTCTCCCCCGGTAATTTTTCCAGGAGAGGGAACCAATCCCATGAGTGCAAGGGAGGTGACGGATTTTCCTGAACCCGACTCCCCCACACAACCGAGAACTTGACCTTTCTGCAAGCTAAAACTAATGTTATTAACGGCGACTGTTGTTCTTTTCTGATTAGAAAATTCAACGGTGAGATGGCGAACGTCGAGAACTTTGTTATCCATAGCTCTTTAACTGGTGAAACCTAGCATCATCTTAACCTAAGTTGTCAATTTTAACTATGGCAGTTTTCATCAGAATAAGGCATGGGCAAGGGGCCTAAGCCCTTTGTTGGCAAAACTTGTCGATACCTCAGTAATGTGAAAAGCGCTATATTTGAGGATGAAAAAATTGATGATAGTTCCGTTGATGTTATTACAGCGAGGCGTTCGGCGAGACTTCGGCGTTAGCTCAGTAGTTCGACAAGAGTTCGGCGAGGTTCACTCGAGCCGCTCACTAACACGAACGCTCAGCCGAACCGTCCCAGTGAATCCGCTCAGTCTAAAGAGATAAAAAACGGAATCAAGAGAACTTTTCCGTGCATAGTTTTCGGACTTTGTTGGAAGATATGGGGACGATTTGCTTGAATACAGTAGAATAGAACTCTTGCAAATTAATTATATGTTATAATGATAGGTTAACTAATTTTCCCAAAAAAATTAGTTAACCAGTACATTCGTCCTGAATGAAAACTTGAAGTTTAACTTTTAACTCAAAACTCTTTAGAGCTGCTTTAATTTGGTTATCAAAACCTCTTTATTTAAGCGGCACAAACT
>NZ_JBLZRT010000149.1:0-7600 GCF_048564745.1 Microcystis sp. | reverse complement strand
TTCACCACTTTTTCCCTAGCTTTTGCAGTCTTGAGGGTTCTACCCTTCCTGGTGTCTTTAACGTGATGGCACCACTCCGATTCCATCCCGAACTCGGTTGTGAAACTTCACCGTGGCCAAGATACTTGTCGGGTTGCCGACTGGGACAATAGCTCGATGCCAGGATTATTCTTTCCTACCCCTCAATCTCACCAGATTGGGGGGTTTGGTTTTATCTAAGCTATGGTCTGAATTAACACAAAAGGTTGCACGATTAGTGTATTAAAAAGGTTATCGGGATGGGAATTCCAATCGCTTAACTGCTCTTGTGTCGGTTTTTCCAGTAGTTTTTCCCCGATCCAATTCTGCACTTGAGCAACCTGATCACCAGCGATCGCTTCTGCCACTTCGATTAAATTGAGGGAATCGGAAACCAGAATCAGCGCATCCCTTTGAGCATGGGGGATTAAGTCACTCCACTCCACTTCGGCTAATTCCTCTAATAACTGCTCGTGAATATTACCCATACTGTCAATCCTTGCGAAAAAGCTCGCTCAATAACGAATTAGCTCCTCTTTCTAGCATACAGGCAAAGGGACAGCCGATTTCCCCATTTATAGTAATGTTAAGCTAAAATATAACGAACGTTCGATATTAAATTTATGCCTAAGATAGTAGATGTAGAACAATACCGAAAAGAACTCCTCTTAAAAAGTGCCGAACTCTTTGCCGAGAAAGGCTATGCTAACATGACGACGAGAGAATTAGCGCAAGGATTGGGAGTGTCCACGGGAACGCTGTACCACTACTTTCCCAGTAAAGCGGCACTTTTCGAGCAATTAGTCGAGGAGATGTGCCGAGAGGATGTTTTATTAGCTAAAGCCGAGATTGATCGAGGAAAAACCCTGACAGAAAAGCTAAAAATTCTCGGCAAATTTATGACTAATCGCGAGAATTACTGCATCAAACAATTATTCTTATGGATTGATTATTCTCAATACCAAGGACGAGAAGAACTGAGTCGTAGTCAACTTTTTGAGCGCGTTGATCGCCGCTATCATCAGGCAGTAATCGAGATTTTAGGTATTAGCGATCCGAGTGTAGCTTGGTTAGTTGTCAGCGTTATTAATGGACTGATATTAGAGCGCCTGTGGTGCAATGAACAGATTGTGATCGATGAACAAATGGAATTATTAGGTAAAATTCTTACTACTTATTTGCAGAAAAACTGTTAACCCCCAACAATCACTTATTAACTAAAAAAGTATGAAAGGTAAAACTTTTGTGAAACCAAATCAAAAGTTAATGATCGGGTTAATAGTATTAGGCACAGGATTATTAGGAATAACCACCTTTTATAGTCTTTCCCAATTCGCCAGCAAACCCGAAACCAAAACCCCTGTAATTGCGTCAACCGTACCGCAAAAAATCACCGCTTTAGGCAGAATTGAACCGAGGACAGAAATTATCAGCATATCTGCCCCGATGTTGCTTGATTCCGATCGAGTCATGCAATTATTAGTCGATGAAGGAGATAGCGTCAAAACGGGACAAATAATCGCCATTCTCGAAAGTCGGGAAAGATTAGAGGATAACCTGCGACAGGCACAAGAACAGGTGAAAGTAGCCGCAGCCAAACTAGAACAGGTAAAAGCTGGGGCAAAAGTCGGTGAAATCGATGCTAATGCCGCTAACGTGCGAAAAATCGAAGCACAATGGGTAGGGGATCAAGCAAACCAACGGACAACTATCCAAAGATTAACAGCGCAATTAGAAGGGGATAGGGCTGCCCAAAAAGCGACAATTGGCAAATTAGAAGCAGAATATCGCAATGCCAAAGCTGAATTTGATCGCTACGAAAAACTCTATCAAGAAGGGGCAATTTCCGCCTCTAGTTTTGATACTAAAAGACTGAATTTAGAAACCAGTAATCAACAACTAACAGAAGCAAAAGTTACCCTAGAGAGAATTGAAAGCACCGGTAAACAACAGATACAAGAAGCCAAGACTACCCTAGCCCGGATTGAATCCACCGGTCAACAGCAGATCAAAGAGGCCAGATCCACTTTAAATCAAGTCTCGGAAGTGCGGGGAGTCGATGTGCGGGCAGCCGAAGCGGAGGTAAATGCTGCCCTAGTTGCCGTTAAAAAGGCCCAAACCGAGTTAAATCAGGCTTATATTCGATCGCCAATTACCGGCAAAGTGATTAAAGTCAATACCCGTATCGGGGAACAAATTAGCGATCAAGGAATTGTTGACCTTGCTGAAACCGATCGCATGGAAGTAATTGCCGAAATCTATCAAAGCGATATCGGGAAAATTCGCAAGGGACAAACTGCCACGATTACCGGATCGGCGTTTAAGGGCGAAGTTAGGGGGAAAGTGCGCTTAATTGCTTTAAAAGTTGACCAACAAAATATCTTCAGCAATCAACCGGGAGAAAACTTCGATCGCAAAGTTATCTCTGTCCGCATTGCCTTAGATCGCGAAAACAGTGAAAAAGTGGCAGGTTTAACCAATTCGCAAGTAACTGTAACTATCAATGAGTAGGTTTTCCATGAAACTAACCCATCTATTCAAAAAAACGCCCCTATCTTGGTTACAGGTGACGCGAGAGAAAACCCGTTTGATTGTAGCTATTGCCGGGATTGCTTTTGCTGACTTCCTAATTTTTACACAGTTGGGGTTTCGGGATGCCTTATTTGATGCTTCCGTTAAACCTCATTATGTTCTCGATGCGGATTTAGTCCTGATTAATCCCCAATTTGATACCCTCTTTGCCGTGAAAAGTTTCTCACGCGATCGCTTGTACCAAGCTCAAAGAGTCGAGGGCATTCAATCTTTAGCCTCAGTTTATATTGCTTCGGCCCAGTGGCGCAATCCCGAAACTGCCCTAGAAAGAACTACTTTAGTCTTTGGTTTTGATCCCAGTCAACGGGTTTTTACCCTCCCAGAAGTCAATCAAAAATCCAGTGATCTAAAGATGTTAAATCGCGTCTTATACGATCAAGCAGGAAGACCAGAATTCGGTCCAATTGCCGATTTACTCCAGAAAAACCACGATTTGACAGTTCAGTTAAATAAAAAAGAGGTACAGGTAGCGGGAATTTTTACCCTTGGTGCCTCCTTTGCTGCCGATAGTAACGTCATTACCAGTGATTCTACCTTTTTAAGGCTCTTTCCCGAACGTCAACCCCACGAAATCGATATAGGACTGGTGAAACTGCAACCGGGGGCAAATATCGAAGCAGTTAAGGCCAATTTACAGGCACTTTTCCCTAAAAATGAAGTAATAGTCCTTACTTTAAAAGAATTTGCTGAAAGGGAAAAAACCTATTGGGCAAATGGTACAGCGATTGGTTTTATCTTTGGTTTAGGTACAGTAGTCGGTTTTATCGTCGGTATCGTCATTGTCTATCAAATTCTCTATTCCGATGTCACCGATCACTTACCCGAATACGCTACCCTAAAAGCTATGGGTTACGGTGATTGGTATTTAGTCGGGGTTTTGATGCAAGAGGCTTTATTACTAGCCGTTTTGGGGTATATACCGGGGTTTATCGTTTCTCTCGGTGTTTATAATCTCGCTTCCTCCGCTACACTTTTACCCATAGTGATGACTACCGCTAGGGCGATCGAAGTTTTAATCCTAACAATTATTATGTGTATTGCCTCTGGAATTGTCGCCATGGGCAAATTAAGGACAGCAGATCCAGCCGATATTTTCTAAGCTATCAAGGGTGAAATAATGCTGATTTTTCAAAAAGAGCGAGAATTAGGGGATTTTAGCCCTAATGAACCCGTAATTGCCATTAAAGGCTTAAATTACTATTTTGGCACGGGGGAATTAAGAAAACAGGTTTTATACGATATCGATCTGGAAATTAAAGCGGGGGAAGTAGTGATTATGACTGGTCCTTCGGGATCGGGGAAAACTACTTTATTGAGTTTAATGGGAGGTTTGCGATCTGCACAAGCGGGCAGTTTAAAAATTCTCGGCCAAGAAATGTTAGGAATTAGTAAGGGCAAAATGCTGAAAATTCGCCGACAAATTGGCTATATTTTTCAATCACATAATTTACTAAAATTCCTCACAGCGAAACAAAACGTTAGGATGTCTTTGGAACTGCACGAGGAGTTTTTAGAACAAGATCTCGATCAAAAAGCGGCGGCAATTCTAGAGTCAGTGGGTTTAGGCAACCGCGTTGATTACTATCCCCACGATCTATCGGGGGGACAAAAACAACGGGTTGCGATCGCTCGCGCCCTCGTCAGTCATCCCAAATTAGTCCTCGCCGATGAACCGACCGCGGCCTTAGATAAACAATCCGGGCGGGATGTGGTGGAAATCATGCAGAAATTGGCAAAAGAACAAGGTTGCACGATTTTACTTGTCACCCACGATAACCGGATTCTCGACATCGCCGATCGCATTGTCAATATGGAGGATGGTCGTTTAGGCGATTAACTGCCCAAAAATTACTTGCCAAAAATCAGCCTTTTATGTTAGACTAAAATAATGTCATCTTGGAGAGGTGGCAGAGTGGTCGAATGCGGCAGATTGCTAATCTGTTGTACGAATCGTAAGACCGTACCGAGGGTTCGAATCCCTCCCTCTCCGTCTTCTTTCGGTATTTTCGATGACTGCTCCCCAGGATTATTTCTGCTCCGTATATGGTCCGGTTGCCTCTTGGCGTTTCGGCAGTTCCCTGGGCATTGATCCGATTGGTTTAGTTTCCACCTGTTCCTTTAACTGTGCCTACTGTCAGTTAGGAGAAATTGAGCAAAAAACCGAGCAGCGAAGAATTTTTATCACTAGCGAACAAATTAGCAGGGATTTAAGGGCTTTTGCTCCTTGGGACGTGGATATAGTCACTCTTAGTGGTAGCGGGGAACCCACCCTCGCCCTCAATTTAGGGGAAATACTGGCCACCGTCAAGGAAATGACCAGGCGGCCGGTGGCGGTCTTAACCAATAGTACCCTCTTGGGAGATGCCCGAGTGCGTCAAGACTTGAGCAAAGCTGATATCGTCGCCGCTAAAATCGATGCTGTTTCCGAGTCCCAATGGCGACGGGTTAACCGTCCAGTCCCCGGCCTGGATTGGCAGGGTCTTTGGTCGGGATTAAGACAATTTCGCCAAGAATGGTCGGGAAAACTAGCAATTCAAACCATGGTGCTGGCCTCTTGGTCGCCCCAAGAGCAAGACCAGTATATCGATTTGATGCAACAGCTACAACCGGATGAAATTCAACTTAACACCCCGACCCGTCCCCGGGCCAGACAAAGACAATTAGAAACCCGCGGTAATAATCCCCTCACCGCTGCCGACGGAATGCAAATTCTCAAACCCGTAAACGCTGAAATATTGGCAATTTGGGCGGAAAAAATCGCCACGGCGACGGGAATTACCGTACGCTGTGTGCCACTTACCGCCACAGGTCTCTAAGGCTTCGGCCGGGGTTTTTCTTCTTTGGGTTTGACATTAAAATAAGCCTCCATTACCTGACGTACCATAGGTGCGGCCACTTTACCACCACCACCGCCGGAATGTTCCGCAAAGGCGACCACGACAATTTCGGGCTTGTCGAAGGGTTTACCCTGAGCTACGTCGAAGGGGGCGAAAGCTCCAAACCAAGCGTGGGACTTGCCCGGAGGTGCTTCTGCTGTGCCGCTTTTGCCCGCTACAGGCGGTAAAGCGGGGTCTGATAGGGCCCGCCCCGTTCCTTCCGCTACCACGGCTCTCAGGGACTTTCTCAGGGTGTCTAGGGTGCTAGGTTTCATGTTCAAAGATTTTCGCCATTCCTTAACATCCCGGGCATCCTGTAAAAGGTGCGGTTTCACCAAAAAACCACCGTTAGCGGGGACAGCAAACATCACAGCTACCTGTAGGGGAGTTGCGAGGGTAAATCCTTGACCGATCGACATATTAATCGTATCCCCTACGGACCAATCCCAGTTTTTAAAATTACGCAGCTTCCAATCGCGATCGGCAATTAACCCCGGAGTTTCTTCCGCTAATTCTATCCCGGTTTTCTGACCGAAACCGTAGCGCCGAGCCGTGGCAATTAAAGCCGGTCCCCCCACTCCGCGACCAATTTGACCGTGAAAAGTGTTACTACTCATGGCCATGGCCCGGACAAAACCGATCGGACCAAAACCGGCGTGATTCCATTCTCCAAAAGCTGTCCCCCCCACATAAAGGGCGGCAAAGGTATTTAAGACCGTATTGGGGGGAAATTTACCCGATTCCATGCCAGCAGTGGCAGTGACGACTTTAAAGGTGGAAGCGGGGGGGAATCCTTGGAGAGCGCGGTTAACAAACGGGTTGCCCTCCGCTTGCAGTTTTTTCCAAGTGGCGGTGGTAATTGGGGCCGAGAAAACATTGGGATCAAAACTAGGATAACTGACCATGGCCCGCACGGAACCATCCCGGGGATCGATCGCCACGATCGCACCCTTGCGTTTTCCTAAAGCGGCCTCGGCGGCTTTTTGGAGTTTTAAATCTAGTGTCAGGGTGACATCTTGGCCCGGTTTAGCAATTTTTTGGCCGAGAATTTGGATTACTTGTCCCGATCCGTTGACCTCTAACTGCATTCCTCCCCATTCTCCCCGCAATTTTGACTCGTAGGCGGCTTCTACACCCATTTTACCGACGACATCTCCCAATCGGTAGCCCTGTCGTCTTTTGGCTTGATATTCCTCTGGGGTTAGTTCCCCGGTATAACCGAGAATATGCGCCCCGATTTTACCATTGGGATAGTAGCGCACTGATTCCACGTCCACTTCAATGCCGGTTAATTCGTCTTTGTATTCCTCTAGGGCGATAATTTGGGCCGGAGTTAAACCCCTAGCGATGCGGATCAGGGTGGAGGGGTTTTCGTCCGCTTCGTTAATGCGTTTTTCTAGGTCGCTTCTGGGAATGCCTAAAATACTGGCTAAACGGTCAAGATTGAGTTTTTGAGCGGGATTACGCTGGGATTTGGGCCAAATATAGGCCGCATGGGTTAAGCGGGCCGTGGCCAAAACTTTGCCATTGCGATCGAATAAGTTGCCCCGGACTGGGGGTTTGGGAAGAATGCGAATCCGGTTATTTTCTGCCCTTTCTCGGTTAATTTGCCCTTGCTGCAGTTGTAAATAGGCCAAGCGCGAGCCAACTCCTCCTAGCAGGACAAGGCTAATTAATCCCATAATTAGCCATGACTGACGCTGACGACCGACTAGACGCTCTTTATCTTTGATTTTATTCTGTAATTTATTCGGTGCTGGCCGCGTCGGCGAGGTGAGCGTTTTTTTCCGTTTCAGTTTGACTTTGGTTTTTGATAGGAGTCCGCTATTACGCATTTGCTTAAAGTTAAAAATTTAAAAGTTATTAGTCATCAGTTAGGGACTTGCGTGGGAATAATATCCCAGCCAGAAAATCGCTCTGTAGAAGAATTAGACCAGCCAGATGGCACATTATCAAAGCGCAAGTCCCTAACATCTCGAAGGCTCTCGCCCTACTTAGGGTGATCAGCAAACCTGATCGATCGGAGGGCGCAAGCTTTGCGCCCCTACAGTAACGGATTTTGTCCACAATGTAGGGGCGAACTGCGTTCGCCCAAAAGGTACATTATCAAAGCG
>NZ_JBLZRT010000148.1:0-60611 GCF_048564745.1 Microcystis sp. | reverse complement strand
AAAATTCCCCAAGCTCCCTCTCTGTCCAGCAATGCTCTAAAGTTGATAAATATCAATCTAACAAAAACTCAAAGCCCTATTGTACAAGCTTTACAAGCATAAGTTGTTGATAGTTTTGCATGACAGGTTCGGTAGAGCCATGATTTTATTCAACTTCGCGGTTCAAGTAGTGATTATCTCTTGACAGTTTCTGGGACAACTACTAATCTCTATATTAATAAACCTGGCTCTGAACCTGATGAACTTATTGCCATTTTACGGGATCGAACTGGATTAAGTTTAACTGCGAGTTACTTCAACTACGTTTCTAACATCACTTTACCCAGTATTACTCTTGCTGTCTCTCCTAGTAGTGTGACAGAAGACGGGACAACAAATCTAGTTTATACCTTCACCCGTAGTGGTGTAACAACAAATGCTTTAACAGTTAACTATACAGTTGGGGGGACAGCTACTCTTAATACCGATTACACTCGTACAGGGACTACCAATACTGTCACCTTTGCTGCTGGTTCATCCACTGCGACGGTAACAGTTGACCCCACTGCTGATACTACAGTAGAAAGTGATGAAACTGTTATTTTAACCCTCGCTGCGGGGACGGGTTATACAGTAGGTACGACCACCGCAGTGACGGGAACAATCACCAATGTCACCCTTCCCAGTATTACCCTTGCTGTTGCTCCCAGTAGTGTTACCGAAGATGGGACAACAAATCTAGTTTATACCTTCACCCGCACCGGAGTAACCACTAATTCTTTAACGGTTAACTACAGCATCAGTGGGACAGCTACTAATGGAACCGATTACACTTCTATTCCCACCAGCGTCACCTTTGCTGCTGGTTCATCCACTGCGACTGTAACCGTTGACCCCACTGCTGATACAACAGTAGAAAGTGATGAAACTGTTGCTTTAACTCTTACTTCTGGGACTGGTTATACAGTTGGGACAACTACCGCAGTTGCGGGGACAATTACCAATGATGATTTCCCTAGTATTACCCTTGCTGTCTCTCCCTCTCCTGGTAGTGTGACAGAAGATGGGACAACCAACTTACTCTATATCTTCACCCGTACCGGTTCCACAACCAATCCTTTAACGGTTAACTATACAGTTGGGGGGACAGCAACCAATGGAACCGATTACCCTTCTATTCCCACCAGCGTCACCTTTGCTGCTGGTTCATCCACTGCTACTGTAACAGTTGACCCCACTGCTGATACAACAGTAGAAAGTGATGAAACTGTTGCTTTAACTCTTACTTCTGGGACTGGTTATACAGTTGGGACAACTACCGCAGTTACGGGAACAATTACCAATGATGATACCAATGTCACCCTAGCAGTTTCTCCCAGTAGTGTGACAGAAGACGGAACAACTAACTTAGTCTATACCTTCACTCGTAGTGGAGTAACCACTAATCCTTTAACGGTTAACTATACAGTTGGGGGGACAGCTACTAATGGAACCGATTACACTTCTATTCCCACCAGCGTCACCTTTGCTGCTGGTTCATCCACTGCGACTGTAACAGTTGACCCTACTGCTGACACCACAGTAGAAAGTGACGAAACCGTAGCGTTAACCCTCGCTGCCGGGACAGGTTATACAATAGGTACTCCTGACGCAGTTACCGGGACAATTACCAATGATGATTTACCTAGTATCACTCTTGCTATCTCTCCCAGTAGTGTTACCGAAGATGGGACAAGCAATCTCATCTACACTTTCACCCGCACAGGAGATACAACTAATCCCTTAACCGTCAACTATACAGTTGAAGGGACAGCAACCAATGGAAACGATTACACTTCTATTCCCACCAGCGTCACCTTTGCTGCTAATTCAGCGACTGCTACCGTCACAGTTGACCCCACTCCTGACACAATAGTAGAAAGTGACGAAACCGTTATTTTAACTCTTGCTTCTGGGACAGGTTATACAGTTGGGACCACCACCCCAGTGACGGGGACAATTAATAATGACGACTTTTCCCAACTCTCCATCAATAATATCACCGTTGTCGAAGGTCAAAATAGTAATGCAATCCTCACCGTTACTGTCAACAATCCCAATCCACAAGCAATTAGTGTCAATTATACTACTGCACCCGTTAACGCTACCGCTAATGTAGATTACACTAGCAAAACTGGAACTATCACCATTGCACCTAATACTTCCACTGCTACTATTACCATTCCCATCCTCAATGATAACCTTAATGAGGCAAACGAAACTTTTGCCATTAACCTCAGTAATCCCGTCAATGCAACTCTTACCAATAATAAGGGAATTGTCACCATCAGCGACACCTTAACCGCTAATGTCACCACTACCCTACCCGCTAATGTGGAAAATCTGACCCTAACAGGAACCGCCAATATTAACGGTACAGGTAACGCCGGTAACAATAAAATCACCGGAAATAGTGGCAATAATCAAATCAATGGACGTGCTGGAATCGATACTTTAACCGGTGGTTTAGGTGCAGATACTTTTATCTTCCAATTTGGCCAATCTACCAGATCAACAACCGATCATATCACAGATTTTGCCATTAATAGTGATAAAATTGACTTATTAACTCAAGCTGGAAACGCCACGAGTGCGCCTAGTAGTTTCAGTCGTGCTGCTAATAGCACTGTCACCACTTTACAGAATTTAATCAATCAGGTATTTACTGATGCCAATGGAGCGATTACAGGTAATCAAGGATTAGGGGTTAATAGTGCCGCCTTAGTGCAAGTAACAACCGGTGCGATAGCTGGAACTTACCTCGTTATTAATGATAGCACGGCTGGCTTCCAATCCAGCAATGATTTATTAATAAATATCACCGGATTTACTGGTGCTTTACCAGCTTTAGGGAGCATTAATGTTAGTAGCTTCTTTATCTAAGTTTCTAAGCTCTCCTTCTAAGTCACCTAGAAAACGGGTTTCTTCAAGGAACCCGTTTTCTGTGTTAAAAATTGTCAGCTACCCCCGCCATCCATTAGTCACATCTTTCTTAACATAAAGTTTGACAACAACTGTGGTATAACTTCACAATAACTTGATATTATTATTACAATAGTCTCAAAAACAATGATCGAATTAAGTCCCGCCGCCGCTAGAGAAATTGAACGTTGGAGTCAAAGCCGTCGTCTGACTGGTTCCTATCTGCGTTTGGCAGTAAAAAACGGTGGTTGTTCGGGACTTCACTATCATCTCGAATTAACCCCTATTGCGGCAGAAAACGATCGCTTTTATCAAAGTCAGGGTATTAATATTTTAGTCGATCCTGACAGCGATCGCTACCTACAAATTTTAAAATTAGACTATTCAGAAGATCTCATGGGTGGTGGTTTCCGTTTTACCAATGCCAACACCCAAAATACCTGCGGTTGTGGTCTTTCCTTTAGCGCTTAATTAACTGCTCCAAATAGCCAAGACAACTAAAAGCGCATTAACCAGATAAAATGCTCCCACGATCTTGGTTTCGGTCCAACCACTTAATTCTAAATGATGATGAAAAGGAGCCATTTTTAACAATCTTTTGCCCTTGCCATCGGGTCCTTTTGTGGCTTTATAATAGATAACCTGAGCGATTACCGAAAGAGATTCCAGAAAGAAGAGACCACTAATTAAAAATAATCCCCAGAGATGTCCAGTAATTAAACCCACCGCAGCTAAAGCACCTCCCAAAGCGAGGGAACCCGTATCACCCATAAAGACTTTAGCGGGGTTGCGGTTATGAAAAATGAAGCCTAGACAAGCACCAGCAAAACAAGTGCAGAAAATCGCCAAATCTGGATGACTAGGAGCGATAATAATACCTAAACCCAAAAATGCGATCGCACCTGTTCCCCCCGCTAATCCATCCACCCCATCAGTGAGATTAGTGGCGTTACTTTCAGCCACAAGGACAAATCCCGCCAAAATCCAGAAGAAAAAGCCCAAAGGAATCACTAATCGACCCCAAAGGCCGATATCGGTACTCACCTGATTGAACGACATCCAGAGGCAAAAAAGCACCGCCCCCGTTATCTGTAAAATTAACTTCATCCGGGGAGATAGGCCCTTATTCGACTTATAACGCAGAATTTGCCAATCATCTAACCAACCGATACCCATGTAAACAAAGGTCAGCAAAGCAACCGCCACCACATTAGGAGTGAATTTAGACCAGATTAAAGCGAAAATAAGGGCTACTGGCACAAAAAAGCTGCCTCCCATTGTCGGGGTTCCTGCTTTCTTTAAATGAGCCTGTGGTCCATCTTCGCGCATGATCTGACCCATTTTCAAGCGCCGCAGCATCGGTACTACTTGACAACCAAGACCACCACTGATTAACGTTGTGGCCATCAGGGGGAGTAACAGGGAATTAGTGGACTGAAAAAAAACTACTAACAGAAATAGTAATCCCGTTAGTAGAATCAGGAGATGGGTTCCAGTGGGTTTTTTAAAGATAGGGGCGGAAAAAATGTTAGCGTTCACGACTAAAGCGCCAGATAAGGGTAAAATTTGCCAAAGAAGACGGGATTAATCTTCATCTAAGACTAATTCATCTTCGTCGTCATCATAACCGATATCATCGACATCCATCAGTTCAGATAGTTCCACATCTTCTTCGAGAGTCAGATCTGGTTCGGCGATTTTATCCCGGGGAATCATGCGATTATTTTTTTCTAACCACTCGACAATGGAAGCGTCTTTTTTTAGGGGAATAACCGCGGCCGGTTCGTAGCGGGGTTCTTGACGAATAGAAGGATTAAGCATAATCACTCGACGATTAACAGCAATCATTTCGAGTTTACCATGTCTTTTAAGGCTCTGATAATCTCTTGATTGGCAGCGGGGAAAGTGTAATGATCTAGTTCCTGGATAGTTACCCAGCGGATTTCTTCACATTCGATCGCCCTTGCTTTGCCGCTGAGATAACGACAGTTATATACTTGTAGATTAACCCGAAAATGACTATAGGTGTGATCGATAGTGATTAAATGACTATCCACTGCGATTTCAATGCCAATTTCTTCTAATATCTCCCGTTTAATACATTCCTGTACCGTTTCATTGCCTTCGATTTTGCCCCCGGGGAATTCCCAAAAACCGCCCAAGAGTCCCTTGGCTAGACGGCGATCGATTAAAATTAAATCTCGATCATCTCTAATTACGGCCACACCGATTTGTTTAGAAGCTAAAGAGTCTGTTTCGGGAATCATAGCGGTTATTGGCGAAAAAATAGGAAAAAATAGTTAAAAACTGACTGCGGAAAATTGAGTCAAAAGATGATATAATCGAGAATTGTACGATTAACGATTAACAATGACAGTCAGTTCCGAATCAAAGTTTATTTTAAAAGTATTGTGGTTAGATCAGAACGTAGCGATCGCTGTGGATCAGGTGGTCGGCAAAGGAACTAGCCCCCTCACCGCTTATTTTTTCTGGCCGCGCAATGATGCTTGGCAACAACTGCAAGAGGAGTTAGAAGCAAAACACTGGATTGATGAGTCCGATCGCGTTGATGTTCTCAACAAAGCCACAGAAGTAATTAATTTTTGGCAAGAGTTACGCAATCAAGGCCGACAAATCCCCATGGCCGATGCACAGTTAAAATTCCCCGAAGTTGTTTTTAGTGGTAGCAATTAATCGGCTTTTTAGCCGTCAGCTAGATAATCTTGATAATAGGCAGAAAAATGGCTAAAAGCTGATTGCTAAAGGCTAAAAAATTAATCGGGTAGGTTTATATAAACCCGCCCGATTTTGCTTTAATTTAATTTGATTTGGTTGGGTTTAAACCGATACTAAACCGCCGGCGGCCTGGTATCTAGCGCGAGCTTTGCGCCATGATTGTTGCGCTTGGATAGTTTTGCGACGGTCATCCCCTTTACTGACTTCATCGAGACGGGTTTGGGCCCGTTCGTATTCGGCGCGAGCTTTTTCTTTATCGATTTTTGAGCCTAATTCCGCCCCATTAACAAGGACTTTGATCTCATTATTTTCGACTTCAGCAAAACCGCCCAAAACTGCGATATTTTCCCAGTCTTTCCCCGGTCGAATTCGCATTACGCCAATATTCAGGGCAGTTAATAAAGGAGCGTGACCACTAAGAATACCTAATTGTCCCGTGGAACTGGGTAGGATTACTTCTTCAGCCACGTTATCCCAGACAATGCGATCGGGTGTAATAACCCGTACTGTAATGCTCATTGGTGATAATAACGATAATTTTGGCAGATTTCTGGGTTAAGTAACCGCTAAACGCGGTTACTACTGACTTTTAATTAGCCTTTTTTGAGTTTTTCGCCTTTAGCGATCGCTTCATCGATATTGCCGACCATATAGAACGCTTGTTCGGGTAAGCTATCGAGTTCACCTTTGAGGATCATCTGGAAGCCTTTGATCGTATCGGCGAGGGTAACGTATTTACCCGGAGAACCGGTGAACACTTCGGCCACGAAGAAAGGTTGCGAGAGGAAACGCTCAATTTTGCGAGCGCGGTCAACGGTGAGACGATCTTCTTCCGACAATTCGTCTAAACCGAGAATAGCGATGATGTCCTGTAACTCTTTATAGCGTTGCAGGGTAGATTGGACGGCGCGAGCGGTGCCGTAGTGTTCATCACCGACGATATCAGCTTGGAGCATGGTGCTGGTGGAACCGAGGGGATCTACCGCCGGATAGATACCTTTGGAAGCCAGGCCACGGGATAGTACAGTAGTTCCGTCCAAGTGAGCGAAGGTAGTAGCGGGAGCGGGGTCAGTCAAGTCATCCGCAGGTACATAGACCGCTTGGATGGAAGTGATCGATCCTTCTTTGGTGGAGGTAATCCGCTCTTGCAGGTCGCCTACGTCAGTGCCGAGGGTGGGTTGGTATCCTACCGCAGAAGGCATCCGACCGAGGAGCGCCGATACTTCCGAACCAGCTTGCACGAAACGGAAGATATTATCAATAAATAAGAGTACGTCTTGCTTGCTGACATCGCGGAAATATTCGGCCATGGTCAAAGCAGAGAGACCGACGCGCATTCTCGCTCCGGGGGGTTCGTTCATCTGACCGTAAACGAGGGCAATTTTCGAGTCTTCGGGGTTATCAGCGTTGATTACCTTCGATTCGATCATCTCGTTGTAGAGGTCGTTTCCTTCGCGGGTTCTTTCACCCACACCGCCAAAAACCGAGACACCCCCGTGTTGAATGGCGATATTGTTGATTAATTCCATCATAATGACGGTTTTGCCCACACCAGCACCCCCAAAGAGGCCGATTTTGCCACCTTGACGGTAGGGGGTGAGCAGGTCAATTACCTTGATACCGGTTTCAAAAACCGTCGGTGTTACTTCAAGATCGACTAATTTGGGAGCGGGACGGTGAATAGGAGAGGTTTCGGTGACGTTAACCGGTCCTTTTTCGTCCACGGGTTCACCAAGAACGTTAAAAATCCGACCGAGGGTGCATTTACCCACGGGAACGCTAATCGCTGCACCGGTATCGACGATATCCATACCGCGCACTAAACCATCGGTGGTACTCATGGCAACGGCCCGCACTTGGTTGTCACCGAGTAACTGTTGTACTTCACAAGTAACGGATAAATTTTGACCAGCGGAGTTGGTTCCTTTTACGGTTAAGGCATTATAAATACGGGGCAGTTTGCCACTGGGAAATTCGGCATCGATGACAGGACCGATGATCTGGACGATTTTACCAACGTTAGTTTCTGTTGTCGCTACCATTGTTTATGTCTACTCTGGGTTTTAGCTGATAACTCCCACAAGGGGAAAGTCTTAATTTTTTGTAAAATTAGCCAATACACAGCTTATCACGCTAGGGGATCAGATCAGTTATCAGTTACCAGTGATCAGATGTGAGTTTTCCGTGGACAGTCTGAGCGGTGATTGGTATTAAATGGCAATTTTCTGCTTACTGGTTACTGATCACTGATAAAAAGTAAGGCAGGCCTTAGCCTACCTTAAAACAAAGCGAGGTTGATCAACTTTGAAGATGCCGATGCGGATGCAGTGCATGGAATTAGTCCATTACCATATATTGTCGATTATAGCAAGGGTTTTGCTGGCTGTATAGATTCAATTAACAAATAATTGTAAGCTTGACCATAGATTTTAATCTATAAATCGATCCACAAGAACTATCTCCCGTCAAATTTTCAAGGGACAGCTTTAGATAGGGTTTATGGTAGGGGTGCCGGGCCTGCGCCCAAAATGTGTTATGGATATTTCTACAAAACTGAGATGCACTGCCTTCTCAACCGTCCGGGAGAATTGTGCTGTAAGATATCCTCAGTTTAAATTGTTTAGGCTCGCAATCGTAGATGAGAATAAATTTCGGTAGCTTTTGCGGCAATCTCAGGAAATTATCGGTTAATTATATGAATTCTGGTAAAATTATCGCCATTATCACAGGAGCGATTTCGATTTTAATCGCCGTTGCCTATTTAATCCTAGTCCAGATTCTGGACTTTCGCACCGAGATGATTCCCGCTCCCCTAGAAGTTATTTTTCCAGGATGATAAAAATCGGGGTTGAAAAATTTTCAACCCCGAAAAAAGCAATTTTTGAGGGGATTAACCCACCGGTTGTAACTGTAATTGCGAGAGAATATCGCTCTGCTCAGAGCGCTGATGACTAGAGACTGTCACCACAGCTTCAGCAGTTACATCTAATATCGCATGGTCTCCAGAATTGACTTTTCCCGATAACATCGCCTCGGCTAAACTATCCTCTAAGCGTCGAGTTAAGGCACGACGTAAAGGCCGCGCACCGTAGCTAGGATCATAACCCTCATTGATGACCAAATCCTTAAAAGCGGCGGTAACTTCCACAGAAATGCCTTTTTCTGTCAATTGTTTGGCTATATCTGCGATCAGAATATCGGCAATCTGGGTAACTTCTTCGCGAGTTAACTGTCGGAAAACAATGATTTCATCGAGACGGTTGAGAAATTCGGGACGGAAATATTGTTTTAACTCCTCTGTCACCCGATTAGAAATCTGTTGGTAACGGGATTGAGCAAAATCGTCAGCAATCTCGAATCCTAAGCTATTACCGCCCTTTTCGATGACTTTTGAGCCAATATTCGAGGTCATGATAATTAGGGTATTCTTAAAGTCCACCCGACGACCTTGGGAATCGGTCAAATGACCATCTTCTAACAGTTGCAGGAGAAGATTAAAAACATCGGGATGTGCTTTCTCGATTTCGTCAAACAAAACCACTCTATAGGGTTGACGACGCACTGCTTCCGTTAACTGACCGCCTTCATTGTAACCGATGTATCCGGGAGGCGCACCAATTAACTTAGAAACCGTATGGGATTCCATAAATTCCGACATATCTAGGCGAATCATACTGGATTCCGAGCCAAAGAGCAACTTAGCTAAGGCTTTCGTTAATTCAGTTTTACCGACTCCCGTGGGACCGGCAAAAATAAACGAGGCAATCGGACGGTTAGGATTCTTTAAATTTACTCGCGCTCGACGAATGGCACGAGAAACGGCATTTACTGCCTCCTGTTGACCAATAATCCGCTCGTGCAGTTGAGATTCCAGATTTAAGAGCGATTCTGACTCAGTTTCAGTTAATTGGGTAACGGGAATACCTGTCCAAGCGGCGACAATTTGGGCAATTTCCTCCGCATCCACCACGGGAATTAAAGATTCGGGGTTAATTAGGGGTGATTCTTCCCTAACCTCCGCAGGACTTTTACTTTGCAGGGAATAGCGTAGATGGGTGCGGGATCCCGCTTCATCGAGAAGATCGATCGCTTTGTCCGGTAAAAAGCGATCATTGATATAGCGAGAGGATAGATTAACGGCAGCTTCGATCGCTTTTTGATCGTATTTTACCTGATGGAAATCCTCGTAGGTGGCTTTTAAACCGCGTAAAATCTCGATCGCCTGCTCTTTAGTCGGTTCTCCCACCATAACTGGCTGAAAACGTCTTTCTAGAGCCGCATCTCGCTCAATATGCTGTTTATACTCATCGAGAGTGGTTGCCCCTAAACACTGTAACTCGCCGCGAGCTAAAGCAGGTTTAAGCAAGTTAGAAGCATCCATGGCTCCTCCCATGCTACCAGCACCCACAAGAGTGTGAATTTCATCGATAAACAGGATAATACTGCCCGATTTGCGAACTTCCTCCACAACACCCTTTAAACGTTCCTCAAAATCGCCGCGAAAACGGGTTCCTGCCAGTAAAGACCCCATATCGAGGGCAATTACCTGTTTATCCTGCAAAAGTTCGGGAATATCGCCATTATGGATGCGTTGTGCTAACCCTTCAGCGATCGCAGTTTTCCCCACCCCCGGCTCACCCAGTAAAATCGGGTTACTTTTGGTACGACGGCCTAAAATTTGGACAACTCGCTCGATTTCTGGCTCTCTACCGATTACAGGGTCAATTTTGCCATTTTTGACCTCTTGGCTTAAATTGCGACCATATTGGGCTAAAATACCGTCTTTGGGAGTATTTTTCTGGTCTTCATAGTCACTATCACTCGTGAAGCGACCACTAGCGACTTTTTCCCCGGCATTTTTAATTAAAAGGCCGCGAAGTTGCAGGAGATCAACACCCTGCATAATTAAAATTTTAGCGGCTAGGGATTCGGGATCGGCGGTGATAGCGAGTAATAGATGTTCAGGTGCGATCGCTTTTTCCCCTAATTGTCGAGCTTCCTGAAATGCTTGCTCGAACATCTTTTTCGCTTTCGGGGTAAAAGGGATATTAACGGGACTGTAACCCGTGCCGCGGCCGGTCATTCCTTCAATCAGGCGGCGACTTTCGTGCAGGGTGACTTTTAAATCCTTGAGAATTAAGGCTGCGGTGGCGGTGGCTTCTCCTATCAATCCTAACAGTAAATGCTCCGTACCCACGACACTGTGACCGGTACGACGGGCCTCTTCTTGGGCGAACATCACCGCTTTGATAGCTTTCTGGTTAAAGTATTCAAACATGATTGACGGCTTCCTGGCTACTGGGCTTTACCTGTTACTGTAACGTTTTCTTTACATTAGCCGGAAGGGTGATATCCGTATCAGTAGGGTGGGTTAGGGGACAGGAGTAGGGAGTAGGGGCAATTCATGAATTGCCCCTACTAGCGGGCGCATCGCACGGGTCATTTTCTACACCATCCAACGGGCGGCTTCTTTGGTAGGCCGCCAATTGCGAATCGAGTTGCTCTGATGAGCTTCTGGTATTGCATTATGAACTGGAGGCGGCGTAAATTCTGCTTAAGGGAAAACGCTATGGCTCAAGTAGCGGTTAGCGAAATTTTGAACCCTATTACCGAATCTGACACACCGCGCCACAATCCCTCACGGAAGGCGATAGGTCGCCTGAGAAGCAGTAAAACAGGGGAAAATACCTGAAACTCTTTACCCTGTGAATCCCTAAGCGAGGGAGAAGAATATAAAGATTTATTAAATTGTAGCTTTTGCTACAGTTGTGGGGGGGAGTGTGTATTAGTTTTCTATCTCATTTTGGTGTTGGGTTGGGGTGTTGCTTTACCTAGCTACGAAGAAGCGATCGCAATACCCGCAATTTCAACAATGGCATGGGCAAGGATGCGCGAGTCTATCTCGATTCGATAGAAACACTACTAAAAAGATTAATATTCATTATGGGTTGGAGAAATTCACTTTTACTAACATTGTTGATTTTTGTTGGTCTTAGACCTCTTGGAGTCTTAGTGACAGCACTTTGGGCAGCAATTGATTCCCATAGAATAGAAATTCATAAGTATAAAATTACAGGATCATTCGTACCCTCATTTGGTAATTCATGGTCAGTTTTTTTGTTTGTATTGCTCCTTTGGGTGTATTGTTTTCCTGTCTATTTGATTATTAGAGGAAAGATTCTTAAAGGAATTATACCTTTAAGAAACGAAGACGAATAAGGCTACTAATGAATCCAGACTAACTCCCCTCTCCTGCTCCCAGAGGGGTTGGGGGAGAGGTCAAATCATCAAACCATTATCTATCAACGAGTTGCTCATCGCCAAGAAATTTATAAAATTTTCCCTTAGTGCGATAACATGATCTTGTATGGTATTTTCTTCAAACGCAAACTAAAACCTTCCCAATCTACCGAAAAAGAAACAACAAAAGCCGGCTAAATTGTTTCTAAAAATACCATAAATGCCCCCTTGATTCAGTCAGACCAAGTTTAGAGTAAAACTCGTAGTTTGGGTTGACGCAAGGAAACCCAACAACTTCCCGGAATATTTTCACAATCTTGGTTGGGTTTCGCCTTTTGAGCCGATTGGTAATACCTGCTCAATAATGATAGCTCAACCCAACCTTGTATTCTTTCTTTTCCTGAACCAGTTTTTTCTTTTCTAAGCAGTTCCTTGAGTTCTGCTTCACTTTCAGATATTTCTATCTTATAAACTCCTGCCATATTTTTCCTTTAACTCTACTAATATGATATTCTAGCCTATCTGTAGTCACATTTTGGAGAATTGGTATCAATTACAGTTTCAAAAAAAAATACTACACGCGGCGGAAAAAGAAAGTGAAAGGGTACAGCAAAAAAGAGTGGAATACTGGTCTCAAGTGCGGGAAATTGAGGCATCAAAACTAATTTTTATCGATGAATCGGGGGTAAATTTAGCCCTTTTGAGACTCTATGCTAGAGCCTTAATTGGCCAAAGAGCTAGGGGAAGAAAACCACAAAAAAGAGGGAGAAATATTTCAATAATTAGTGCTATAAGCTTAGAAAAAGTTGTGGCATCAGTCAACATATACGGTGCAGTGGATGCGGTAACATACGATACATCTGTACTAAAAAAAAGTGCCTGGCTTTTAGGGTATTTTACCTTTTTTTGGGCTTTTCTTCTAGACTTTATTGAGTCGAAACCTTTTTCCTATCGGCATTTCAGGCTTTTTCAGCAAGCCCTAATTAATGCCGTACTGAAAAAATATATGCTAGAACATAATCGTTAAGTGTGATCGCTACAAGCACCACAAATTAACAAATCTCTGCATTCCTCTCCCTAGCGGCGATTCATCTCGGACAATAGCGACATCCCCTCCTTCCGCCAGGAAACGCCTCCTCAACACCCAGATGAGTTTGGAGTTACAGCACAACCAGAATAAGGACTAATATCAACCGACGGGATTCAACTGACCTAATTCGACGCTCACCGCATCAAAGCGATTGTCCCCGGGACGATAGGAGAGAATTTTCAACCCCTAGTTAACAATAACGGGTACGGTAGGGATCGAACCTACAACCGTCCGCTTAGAAGGCGGATGCTCTATCCATTGAGCTACGTACCCAGGAAAGCACAATTATAGATCATACCTCCAAAAGTGACAAGTGGTAGGACTAATTTTCGCCGTTGCCCCTCTTTGCCACTGTCCAAGCTTAATGATGATGGTGATGTCCGTGGTGATGATGGTGGTCGGAATGAATGTGAGGAATTGTTACAGAACTATTGACAGATAAAGCCTCTTGTGATCCGAGAGCTTCGATATGTTCCTCGGCCCAATCGGCGACCATCTGGCAAAATTCGGGGTTATCGTTGACACAGGCCATCTGCACATAATTAACCTGGTCGTGTTTGCGGCGTAAAGCTTCGATAATATGCTCCACATCCAGTAAAGTTTCGTGATTTTCCGTAGCAAAGCCAATCGGCATGAAAATTAAGGCTTTGGCCCCCAATTCGATTAAATTCTTCGCCGCTAACTCTGCATTCGGTTGCGTCCATTTAATTAAAGGGGTTTGGTGATTTAACCAACCCACAGAAATCAAGGGATAACGATAGATTAATTTTTCCCGGACCAACTCGTATAAAGCTTGACTTTCATCGATTCCCGACGTAAATCCCTTAGCTTCGTGGGGACAACCGTGATTCATTAAAATAATGCCAATTTGCGAGGGAAGACAGCTACTAGCTACCTCGGCCGCGATTTTTTCCTCCACTAACCGCGCCATTAAATCTATATAAGCGGGTTGGTTATAAAACGAGGGAATATAGCGCAATCCTTTGACCCAATGTTCCCCCGTTTGTCCTTGAGCTAAAGCTTTGTTAACTTGTTCGATCGCAATGCCACTGGTAAAGATAGAATCAACCACGAGGAGAGGATAGATCAAAATTTTCTCGAATCCCCGCTCGCGGATTTCCGTTAATACTTGTGCTGGTAAAAAAGGCGCGCAGAAGTTAAACGCTTTGAATACCTCCACCCGATTACCCCATTTTGCCTGTAAATTGCGCTCGATTTCCTGTCTTTGATGCTCGAAAATGTGGTTATGGGGCGAAATAAAGTGATTATGCTGGTGTTGCCATTCGTGTAGGTCAAATAGGGCCAATAATTTCGCTAGGGGAGGATAAACCCAAGTCGGTACGGGAGCGAACTTAGCCGTCAGCAGATTTAAGGCCTGTTCATTATAGTTGGCAAAGTCCTCGTAACTCTCCACCTCCCCGTATCCCATCAATAATACCGCCACTCGATCGCTGTGGTTGTGGGTAGCGGCTAACTGTTGTTGATCTGAAATGGCAACCACGTTTTTAACCCCGATTTTCTTAAGTGAAAAACGCTATATCACTGGGATAGTAGCATTTTTCCATCCTATCCCCTCGCACGGGATAGACCGCTAAAAATTTATAACCTCTACAGAATCATACAGATTGCTTATCATCTTCATTAATAAAACGATATGTAAAGAAACTTTAAATAATGTTAAGATCGTTGCAGTCCCACCTATGAGAGATATGACAGCAGGCGTGTTTGGTAGCTTACCTTTTCCCAATCAGAGCGGCGATCAACTCATCAGTAAAGTGGTGAGTGCTGCGATCGCTGCATTATTCAAACGTACAGGCAAGCTGACAGCGACTGTCCGCGCCGAACCCGTAGCCAAATTACTGCAAGGCAGTATCGACGGTTTTGACTTTATCGGTCAGTCGATGCTGATGTACAATGGCCTACGCATCGAAGCCATGGAATTGTATGTGCAAGCGGTGGCGATCGATTTTAGTGCCATTTTTACCGGACAGGTAAAACTCCGTCAACCGACGCGGGCCACTTTGCGGGTAGTTTTAACGGAAGAAGACTTAACCACCTCTTTTAATACACCTTTTATTGTCGAAAAACTGCAAAGATTAGAGTACGAAGGTAAATCAATTCACTGTCAGAATACGGAATTAATTCTCAATGACGACAAAACTTTAACTCTGAAAAGTCTAATTAAATTAGGAGAAGAAGCACCAATTCTTCTAGAAATGACCACTGCTGTGGTTGTGGAAGAACGGCGAAAAATTCAATTTGTTGATGTGGTTTATCAAGGCGACGAAAGATCGAAAGCTTTAGGAGAAGCTTTAATCAGCCACGTTAACAACCTCATGGATTTAGATAAATTTGCCCTCGATGGTACTCAATTAAGGGTTGATCGACTACGTTTAAAAGATAAACAGATTATCTTTTATGGTATCGCCGATATCGAGCGTTTTCCCCAAAGAAAATAGGCAGTATTTTGGCCTTTTAATCGTGCTTGTGGCTACAGGGAGGTACAGGATCGTAACCTCCGGGGTGAAAGGGATGACAACGGAGAATACGCTTAATTGCCAACCAAGAACCCCGCAGCACACCAAAGCGATCAATCGCTTCCATGGCATACTGGGAACAGGTGGGTTGAAAACGACAGGAAGGGGGAAATAGCGGCGAAATAAACCGTTTATATCCCTTAATTAAACCAATAAAAATTCCTTTCATCAATGTCACCTCGATCGCCTAAACTAATAGATAGTCAATTTTCGCTTTTGCCACGTGGAACTATCCGACTCTCTCCTATTTTCGATCTTTTTAGTCGCCTGTTACCTAGTTGTTCTGATTCTGATCGCTGAAAAATTAAAAAGTCTTTTCAGTACCGATGGCGAAATTACCCGCAAAGTTGTCCACATTGGCACGGGAAACGTCATCCTTTTGGCCTGGTGGTTAAATATCCCCGCTTGGGTGGGAATAAGTGCGGCCATCCTAGCGGCAACTATCGCTATACTATCCTATTTTTTACCCATTTTACCTAGTCTTAATAGTGTCGGTCGCCGTAGTTGGGGAACTTTTTTTTATGCTGTTAGTATAGGTGTTCTCGTGGCTTATTTTTGGCCAATTTCTCACCCCGAATACGCGGCAATGGGTATTTTAATTATGGCTTTGGGAGACGGATTTGCGGCCCTAGTCGGACAAAATTTTGGTCAACATCCCTACAAAATTTTCGGCAGTGGCAAAAGTCTGGAAGGTTCCCTGACTATGTTAGCAATCAGCTTTTTAGTCAGCTTGATTATTTTATCTTTTATTAATGGCATGAATCCGCCAATTATTTTAGTATCTTTATTAACAGCGATCGGAGCTACTATTCTAGAAACTTTCTCGAAACTAGGTATAGATAATCTCACTGTACCGATTGGTAGCGCCGCCATTGCCTATTTTCTTACCCAAATTTTCATCTCAAGCTAGTCTATCCCAGCTTTCAAGCGACCGAAAACCGAAGATATTCACTGATAACTGATAACTGATAACTGATATGACCTTTACGATCACTCAAAACCAAAATCAATATCTTACCTATTGTCTCAAGGATGAAGAGGCCGACGCTTATCTGGAAGTGGTTCCCGCTAGGGGAGGAATCATCACCCGTTGGCAAATTTGCGGAGAAGATATTTTCTATCTGGACACAGAAAGATTCAAAGATCCTAACCTCAGTGTGCGCGGAGGAGTTCCGATTTTATTCCCTATCTGTGGCAACTTACCCGATAATACCTATCAATACCAAGGCCGAAACTATAGCCTTAAACAACACGGATTTGCTCGTGATTTACCCTGGCAAGTGAGCAAACAAAGCAGCGAAACTGCCGCTAGTTTAACCCTAGAATTAAACAGTAATCCGGCCACTCGTCAAGTCTATCCCTTTGATTTTCAATTAATCTTTACCTATCAACTGCAAGGAAACAGCCTCAAAATTCACCAAAAAGTGATTAATCTTTCTCCCGAAAGAATGCCCTTTTCTATCGGGTTCCATCCCTATTTTCAAGTCACCGATAAAACCCGATTATCCTTTGATATTCCCTCTTCCCAATACCTCGATCAACGCACGAAAACCTTCCATTCCTACTCCGGCAACTTTGACTTTAATCTCGAAGAAATTGATGCCGCTTTTCCGCAAATTACACGCCATCAAAGTAGTTTTAGTGATTCCTATCATCAGCGTCAAATTGTCCTCGGTTACGATAATCTCTATACGACTCTAGTTTTTTGGACCCTGAAAGATAAAAATTATATCTGTCTCGAACCCTGGAGCGCTCCCCGCAACGCCCTCAACACAGGCGAACATTTGACCTACTTAGAACCCCAGAGCAGCCGCGAGGCGATCGTGGAAATGCGAGTCAATCAAATTTAAATTACCCCTTGACTTAGCCCAAATAAGATGTTATATTGATAAATCGTGTGCAGAACACGAAACGGGTCGCTAGCTCAGCGGTAGAGCACTCGGCTTTTAACCGATTGGTCTTGGGTTCGAATCCCAGGCGACCCATAAAAACTTACTAATACAGAAAGATTGACTTGTCTTCCCCTGTCTATGGATTAGCCTTGCATACCAGCAGTCCCCAACTAGGACTGGCCCTCTCTAATTTCAGCGATGATAGTCGTCAACAAACTTGGGACTTAGACAGGGATTTATCGAACCTATTCCACCCCTATCTAAAACAGTTCCTAGCCCCGCAAAAATGGGCTGATTTAGCCTTTATAGCCACCGCTAAGGGGCCGGGTAGCTTTACCAGTACCCGCATCGGTATAGTCACCGCTAGAACCCTAGCACAACAATTACAGCTACCGATTTTTACCGTCTCCAGTTTAGCGGCCTTTGCTTGGTCACAAGGGGATTTTTACCCCCTTGATACCTATCTAGCCCTAGAAATGCCCGCAACTAGGGGACAATTGTATGTGGGCATCTATCGGGGTAATCGGGTTTATTTAGCTGATAGCCTGATGACTCCAGAACAATGGCATCAGACTTTAGAAAACTTAACTATTCCCTATCAAAGATTAGCCACACCCAGTTGTTTAGGCATAAATGCCACTGATATCCTCGATTTAGCCTATTTGGACTGGCAAATGGGAAAACGCCTCCATTGGTCGGAGGCGCTCCCATTTTACGGGATGTGATTAGGGTTGGCTGAAAAAGTTTCTCGTGGGGGCAGGCTGTGGGGTGTAGGGTGTGGGCTTCGGCCGTGAGCTCAGCCGAACGGGTGTGGGGTGTAGGGTGTAGGATGTAGGGTTTTAGCGATTTTGAGGGGGTCAATTACCTAATTTTCAGGGAAAAAGTACCTGAATTTTCCCCCCGATCCCTCCAATGGCTGGCACTTTTTGATTTCTCAAAAGTCTAAAAGTCTTACCCAACAAGGTTTTTAGATTTATTCAGCCAACCCTAATTAAGTAGTGATTCGGTAGTAGTGGTGAGCCATCTTGCTTATCTGGACTGAGTCGTGTAGAATGTTTATTGATAAAAATAATTGCTTGATAAATGTTGATGATTTGGTTTTTATGATTGCTATTTTTATCAATAGAACTCTTGCAAATTAATTATATAGTGCGCCTAAATGAATTGTGAAAAGGCATCAAATCTTTTCAAGTTAGGAAATTTGAAAAGATTATATTTGGCAAAAAATTCAAATAAAAGATTAATAATCTTAAAGTTTTTGCCGAAACGATAAAACCTCCTAAGCAAATTTTTTAATTGAAACCAAATTGCTTCAACTGGATTTTCTTCGGCGCATAAGGGGCAAAAAGTTCACAAGTAATTTTCCATTCTGATTTGGCTAATCCTTCATTTTGCTCTCCCCAAAAATTCTGCATATTTTCTCCTCTATGATGTCTAACTCTATCCCAAAATATCAACAATCTTTTTCCCGCATTTTTACTTTGTAAACTTTCTAGAAACTTGACGGTATTTTCTCCATTTACTCTGGGATATTTTTCTAAAATTAAATCTGGCTCTAACAAGTTTAATGCACCATAATAAGTTTGTCTATCTTTATAATTATTAATTGGTATTTCCCCTCGCTCTTTTGACTTATTCCAGGCTTTACCTGCGATATCTTCCCCCATTAGATGGCATTCGTCTATCGCATATACCATAAGCTTTCCCGACTCTATCTCCTCTCTATGCTCTTCGAGAATTTGCTTAATTTCTTCATTTCTTTGTTTGACTTTTTCTTCATCTTTTCTTGGGTTTACTTTTTCAGCTTTCTGTCTAGTTATCTTCGCTTTTCTGTAAATCTTATAGTAACTTTATTTTGATTCAAATACTACATCATACTCTTCTATTAAATAGATTTTTAGTTCTGATAAATCCCAATATTCTTGGCATAATAACCATTTTATTGTCTCTTCTTCTTTCTCTTTAGTCAGCTTTGTTTTGGCTCCTTTGTAACCTAGTCTTAGTCCTTCTATTCCTTGTTTGATAAATCTTTTTTTCCATTTACTTACATAACCTTGAGATACATTTAGTATATTTTCTATCGCTTTGTAGGCATAACCCTGTAGAGCCAATTTTACTGCTAAGGCTCTCTTCATCTCTCGCGAGTCTCCATTACTGTTTATAAAATTGATTAAACGCTCTATTTGTCTTTCTCTTTCATTTTGATTGGTTTCCATTTGCTTTTTTTTCTTTCATTTCTTGGCAGAACGTTTCTAATTTACCATAGCAAGCTCTATTTACGTATCAAATGGAATTGCTATATATATCAAAGAAAATTTCCCAAATTTGAAAAAGATGCAGGAATTAAAGGAAGAATTCAGAAAGATTTACGAAACCTCAAAGAATCCGACAGAAGGACTGCTATCCATCTCGGAATGGTTGGTAAAATCCTCCAGTGTTTTTACCAAGAGTTGTCAAAGAATCCGAAACTGGTTTGGAGAAATCATTAGTTATTTCGAGCCAAGGACAAGGAATGGGGTGGTCGAGGGAATCAACAATAAACTTAAACTAATAAAACGGAGAGGCTATGGCTTGAGAAACTTTCGGAATTTTTGGGTTAGAAGTATGTTATCTTGACATCTTGTCTGTTGATTTAGCATAAAGAGTAACGAAGAGCCGATTTTTGTCAAGTCTGAACTCGAATTAGTTAACAATTCGGTGAAGGTGAATCAACGAGAGCCGTCAAGCTTTATTAACGGGGATTTACCCTCAATTTCCTTCGTTGAAGGACTTATAAAAACCAGAAGAAGGCAACTAAAATAACAGTGAGAGTGGCGGCAAAAATGAGAGCATATTCAATTTTTTGATTGATAATACCAATAACCACAACTAGGGTAATTGCCAGAAGAAACACACCGATATAGACTAGATCTTGAGTACCTGAATTAACTAAATTATTATTTAAAGTCGGTGGGGGTGTGGGAGTTTGTATAATTGTTGACGAGAGACTAATCGTGGAAGTAATGAACATAAATATTTATGACTACCATAGAACTAATTTTATACAGTAAACCGGACTGTCATCTTTGCGAAGGGTTGCTAGAGAAACTAGAAAAAATCCGTCAACCGGAGTGGCAGTTAGAAATTAGGGACATTACCAGTCGAGAGGATTGGTTTAACGCTTATCAGTACGAAGTCCCCGTCCTCTGTCAAAAACTGGCCACGGGGGAAAAAATCCTTCCTCGTCTTTCCCCCCGGGCAAATGCCGAACAATTGGCCCGTCTTTTAGCCAATAATTTAACCTAGGGGCTAATTAGGGTTTGCTTAATAAATCTAAAAACCTTGTTGGATAAGACTTTTAGACTTTTTTTCCCTCAAAAAGTGCCAGCCATTGCGGGGATCGGGGGCAAAATTCAGGTACTTTTTCCCTGAAAATTAGGTAATTGACCACGGCTCGACTGAGCTTCGCCGAACGTCCTGAAAATGGGTAAAACCCCACACCCCACACCCCACACCCCACCCCCACGAAAAACTTTTTGCCGCAAACCCTAATTACCCGGACTAGGAATAACGACCGGACTCGGAGAGGGAGAAGACTGGGGGACTGGTTGCTGTTTGGCTGCGGGTTTAGATTGATACCATTTAAAGTGTTGGTAGGCCGTGCGCGATATCTGTTGAATCAGAGTCCTAGCGTTACTATCATTGTGGGGACGTTTCACCATCACTGCTCCTAGATAGCGTTTCCCGTTGGGCATATCAATAATCCCCGCATCCGCTAACATCGAGCCAATATCACCGGTTTTATGGGCAATATCGGCGGATTTCTCGATACCTTGCGGCAGCAGGGTGCGAGTGCGCGTTTCCTGCATAATATTCAATAGACGATCTCTGGAACGTAAACTGAGTAATTCCCCTTGATTAACTTTTCCTAAGATTGTCACCAAATCTCTCGGACTTGTGGTATTGGTTCCTTCCAAGTCTGGTAAAGCGTTATTAATTACCGTACTGGTCAAACCCCAAGCTTGAAAACGCTGATTAAGAGCCTTTTTGCCGCCCATGCGCTTAATTAACATATTAGTAGCAGTATTATCGCTAATTACGTTCATTTTAGTGGCGGTTTCTAGGGCAGTATAGGTTTTATTCGCTCCTAGATACTGCATATCTCCGGACCCACTGGCCAGGACATCCTTACTGGCCACAAGGGGTTCATCGAGACGAATTTTTCCCGCGTCCACATCCTCAAAAAAGGCCACCAGAATGGGGATTTTAATCGTACTAGCGGCGGCAAAAATAGTATCTCCGCGAAAATTAGAGTAAGCACCGTTATCGAGGTCAATAAATAAAGCTCCCGCCTGTAATTTCGGATATTTGACCACTAAAGCCTGTAATTTCTGGTTAAGGCTGCTGAGATTTTCGTTGAAAACTAAGGTGGTCGGTTTTGGGGTGACGGGTTGGGGAGTCGGGGAATTAGTAGCGGTGGGTTTTGGGTGTAGAGGTAATTTGCTCGGATCCACCACCGTTAAAACCGTACCAGCGATCGCACCTAAACCGACACCAAGGATAGAGAAACGAAGAACCTGAAGGAGAAAAGAGGCGATTAGGTTAGGTTTACGCTGTTTTTTTGCCCTTTTAACCGGTAAAGACTTTTTTTTGTTGTTTGAGTCCAGGGACCTAGGGGACTCAGGACCGGATTGGACTTTGGTGGGACGACGAGTTACTTGACGAGTCACGGTTTTCCTCAAGGGTATCCAGATTTATTATCGGTCGCTAGGAGAATTTTTTTTCTTGCCCTTGAGACTATCAAGACCGAGAAAAAGTTGCCCGATACTTTCAATATGACCGATAATACCCCGCAGCAGGGCTAATTCCTCCACCGTGGGCCGGGCCCGATGATAAAATTGCCGGAATTTCTCCATCCTAGCGGCGGCGGTGTGGGGGTAAAGATAGCCAATTTTGAGCAAAAAGCTCTCCAAGTGCTGATAATAGCCTTCTAGAGCCTCAAAAGTGGCATTAGGGAGCGTTTCTACCGGGGGTTCGAGCCTATTTTCCGTTGCCATTTGGTACAGTTCGTAGGAGCAAACCGCCACCGCTTGGGCCAGATTAAGGGAGGAATATTGAGGATTAGCGGGAATACCGACAAAACGCTGGGCGTGGTTCAGTTCGCTGTTACTTAAACCCCGGTCTTCTGGCCCGAAAATTAAGGCCGATTCCAGGTTAGGGGTGAGTAACCAGGGTAAGGCGGTCCGGGGTGTTTCGAGGGGAGTATTCAGGTGACGGGGTTTTGAGGTGGTGGCAATGATGCGATGACAACCCTGCAAAGCTTCCCCAAGGGTGGCTACCCGTGAACAGTTTTCTAGGACTTCAATCCCGTGTACTGCCATGCGTCGCGCTTCTTCTGCAAGGATATCACAGGCAGGATTGACGATAATTAAGCGACTTAAGCCCATATTCCGCATAATTCTGGCAGTGGAACCCACATTTAAGGCTCCGGCCGGTTCAACCAAAATAATTCTCAGGCGATCGAGTGGGGAGCTCTGATTATTTTCATCTACACTCATAGATAAGGCGCAGTTTTTGACTTTTTAATTTTAATCATGGCACGTCAGGTCTCGAAGTCCGATCTTCCCAGTAAAATTTGTCCCGTTTGCGGTTTATCCTTTACTTGGCGCAAAAAGTGGCAAAACTGTTGGCATGAGGTCAAATACTGTTCAGAACGTTGTCGTCGTCGCAAGTCCTCGGCCAATCAGTAAAAAGCCGAGAATTTTAACTATCAAATAGGCACTCTTGCAAAGGGCAATTTTTAGCTGAGGACTTAGATGGGTAATTAATTTTGCTTGGGTACTCTATTAGCTTTTAATTTTACGGCTAATTTAGTAAGCTGATACTTGGCTAAATTAACTTTTTCTTAAGAGAATCTGAATGCACATTGCCTGGTTAGGAAAAAAATCTCCTTTTTGCGGTAACGTTACCTATGGGCGAGAAGTGACTAATTCCCTGCTCGATCGAGATTATCAAGTCAGTTTTCTGCATTTTTCTTCCGAAAAACCCACCGTAAGCGATTGGCCCGACTTTTACGACGAAATCACCCTGCCACGTCTCTATAGTTCCCAAGTCTATACTATTCCCACCCTGAAATCGAGTCGGGTTCTACAGGATAAACTCAGGGAACTGAAACCCGATCTAGTTCATGCGTCCTTACCCCTGTCTCCCCTCGATTTTCTGCTACCAGAAATTTGTGAGTCTTTAGATTTGCCTCTGGTGGCGACTTTTCACCCGGCTTTTGATAGTAAAATTCGCAATCTCATCTCCAGTACCCAATTATTAACCTACCAACTACACGCCCCTTTTTTAGCTAATTACGATAAAGTAATTATTTTTTCCACCTCTCAACGGGATTTTTTAGTTAAATTGGGAGTTCCCGAAGAAAAATTAGCAATTATTCCCAATGGGGTTGATGTTAATAAGTATTGTCCAGGACAATCGAATATTAAAGCGCAATATAATGCCGATTGTTTATTTATTTATCTCGGTCGGATCATGCCGGAGAAAAATGTAGAATCTTTATTGAAAGCTTGGAAAAAAACCAATTTAGGGGGTAGATGCAAACTGCTCATTGTTGGCGATGGTCCGTTAACTCCTTCCCTCAAACCTTTTTATGGAGAAGAAGATGGTATTATCTGGTTAGGTTTTATCGGCGATGAAAATAAACGAATTGAAATTTTGCGCGGGGTTGACGGCTTTATTTTACCCTCATTAGTGGAAGGTTTATCGATTTCCCTTTTGGAAGCGATGGCCTGCGGTGTTGCTTGTCTGGCTACGGATGTGGGTGCCGATGGGGAAGTGTTAAAAGGTGCGGGAATAGTTCTAGATACTAAAGGACTAATTACCCAATTAAAAACTCTCTTGCCTGTATTACGAGATCATCCCGAATTAACCACAATTTTAGGACAAAAAGCCCGTCAAAGAGTTTTAGACTCCTACACTCTCAGCAAAAATATTGACCGCTTACAGTTAGTTTATCAAGAAGTGTTAGCCAAAAAACAATCTTCTCTTAGCTACTTTCACTAAGGAATTTATATGACGATTGCCCGGACAATTTGCTTGGGATTTATGGCGGTAATTTTAGCGGGAACTTCCCTGTTGATGTTGCCTGTTTCTACCACCAGCGGCACTTGGAATGACCCAATTGTTGCCCTCTTTACCTCCACTTCTGCCGTCTGTGTCACGGGTTTAGCAGTAGTAGATACGGGGACTTATTTTTCTTTTTGGGGTCAATTATTTATTGCTTTATTAGTGCAAGTGGGGGGGTTAGGATATATGACCACTACCACTTTTTTAATGTTATTAATTGGGCGAAAATTTGACCTGAGACAGAAGTTAGCAATTCAAGAATCCTTCGATCGACCTTTCCTACAAGGTAGTCAAAGTTTAATGAAATCAGTGATTGCTACTACTCTAGTTTTTGAGTTAACAGCAACTTTGGTTATGTTAACTGTCTTCGCCCAAAAGTATGATTTTAGATATGCGGTGTGGTTATCTTTATTTCATAGTATTAGTGCTTGGAATAATGCGGGTTTTGGCTTGTTTAAAGATAACTTAATGTCCTATCAGTCTTCAATTATTATTAACTTATCTATCACAGGATTGATCATTTTTGGAGGTATCGGCTATCAGGTAATTATCGAGTTTTACACTTGGTTTATTTACCGCTTTCAATATAAACGAAAAGGCTTTGTTTTTTCCCTTAACTATAAAGTTGCTATCAGCACAACTATATTTTTATTAGTGATAGGAACCTTGGCTTTTTTACTTACTGAACAGGGAAATGGTGACACTTTGGCTAATTTATCAATTAAAGATAAATTGCTGGCTGCTTGGTTCCAATCGGTAACATCGAGAACAGCAGGATTTAATACTATTGATATTGGTAAAATTTCCGTAGAAGGTTTGTTAATCACCATGGCTTTGATGTTTATAGGAGCCAGTCCTAGCGGTACAGGGGGAGGTATTAAAACCACAACTTTTAGGATTTTATATAACTGTACCCGCTCGGTTTTAAGAGGCCGTGAAGAAGTTACTCTCTATCAAAGACGCATTCCCATGCCGTTAATTTTAAAGTCAATGGCGGTGGTTTTTGGTTCGGTTATAGCGATTATTATTTCCACCCTAGCCATCTCATTTGTGGAGACAGATTTTCAAATGATTCAACTGTTTTTTGAGGTAGTTTCTGCCTTTGGAACTGTCGGCTTATCTATGGGTATAACCGCCGCTTTATCGCCGATTTCTAAGTTAATTATTGTTTTTATGATGTATCTGGGACGGGTAGGAGTTATACTTTTAATAGCGGCTATTATCGGCGATCCGAAACCAACAGTTATTAACTACCCCGAAGAAAACCTTTTAGTGGGATAATTAATATCAGTTATCAGTTATCAGTTATCAGTTTCTCCTGTCTCCTCACTCATTGACACTAGCATTTTAAATGCGTAACAGTTTAACTTCTTATGCAATCAATTAAATTTTTTAGTAGTATGCGTCCCCAAAATCGTCAATTTGCCGTCATCGGATTAGGCAGATTTGGGCGTGCCGTTTGTGAAACCTTACGCAAACAAGGTTATCAGGTGGTAGGGACAGATATTGACGAAGGATTAGTAGCACAAGCGTTATCTGATCGGATAGTAGATAATGCGATCGAGCTTGATTCTACCAAACCTAACGCTCTGCGAGAAGCGGGAATTTTTGAAACCGATACGGTGATTGTCGCTATTGGTAAATACGTGGAAGAAAGTATCATTACCACTCTCAATTGTAAGGAAGCAGGGGTTAATTTTGTCGCCGCTAAAGCCTCCACAGAAATCCATGGAAAATTACTCAAGAAAGTTGGTGCAGATTTAGTAGTTTTTCCCGAATATGATGCCGGTTGTGAGTTAGCACACCGTTTAACTAGACCATCAATCTTAGAACGATTTGATCTCGATCCCGAACATAGTATTGTCGAGTTAAAAGTCCCGGAGGCTTTTCACGGTAAAACCCTAGCAGAGTTAGAAATTCGTAATCGTTATGGGTTAAATATTGTCGCTGTCGGTAATGCGGAAAAATTCAAGATTAACCCCAATCCCCAAGAAAGATTACACAAGGATTTAGCCATGGTGGTAATTGGTTCTAACCGAGATATTCAGCGTTTACCGATGTAAAATTTAGTCAAATAGATGAAGGCGATTTTTTAGCCTTCAGCCGCCAGACTTCGGCGTGAGACTTCAGGACGTTCGGCGAGACTTCGGCGTGAGCTTTTGTCGAACACTTTTTTCTCCTGATATCCCTGATAACTGATAACTGATAACTGATAACTGATAACTGATAACTGATAACTGCTTAATTTCCTCGCCAAAAGATAATCGAATTATTGAGAGGTTGGATGGTGGTACCGGGATAATAGAAAGCGAGAATTTGTTCAGGAGACCAACCCAAACGGGCTAAATTATAGGAACCAAATTGACTTAATCCTACCCCGTGGCCGAAACCGCCACCAATAAAGTTATAACCCTGGATCTGTCGATTGGTATCGTAGATAGGATCGATGTAGAATAGGGTACTGCGAGGCGGTCCTAAGGCACTACGCACCTCATTTTTATGCAGTTCCAAAATCCCCTTATCGGTTTGAATGGTCATAGTCAGAATCCGACCAGAAGGAGAGCGCTTAGTCACTTCCATCCACTGGATTTTCTGGAAGTCGGCGAGGGGATGTTTTCGCCGTGTTAGATAGGTTTCTAGGTCTTGACTCAAATCAGCTAAAGAAGCTTGTTTTTGCCAGCGAAAAACCCGTCGTCCCGTCTCATTAAAACCATCTTTAAGATTAATAAACTGGCGAAAAGTTGTCTCATTAGCGAGGGATTGTTTCGACAGATCCCAGACTCGATTAGGGGAGTCCACCACTGCCCGGAGATAAGGTCTTTCTTCCCCATCCCACACATCACTAAAGAGGGCAGTTACTCCGCCGGTGGTGGAGGAATAAAGGGCATCCACTAACTCATTTTGGTAGGTTAAAACCAGTCCTTGGGTAGCTGCGATCGCTTGATCAGCCCGGGGATTAGTTCCCGTCAATCCATAATAAACTTGACAATGGGTATCGGCACAGAGTTCGTAATTATCGGCTTGAAAACGGCGGAGATTGCGGAGGGCGTAGGTGCGGGCGATAATAGTTTGCGCCTGGGTGGCACTTTCTGGAGCATCATGACCGATTTCGTGGGGTACAACCCCGCGCAGGTAGGTTTCGAGGGGAACGTTATTAACTAGGGTAAAAGTGCCGTAGGCGTTGGGCTGTAGGCGCATAGTCCCACCGTACAAACGTACCTGATCGGGGCTATGGGTAACTTGAATCAGGTTTTTTTGGCTCTCGATTTCCAATTCTTTGGGAAAATAGCGCACCCCGTTGATCTGGAAAGAAACTTGCGGCTTTTCTTTGAGTAAAACACTATTAATATAGGGTTGATTGTGGCCTTTGGCTTGCAAACTGGTCAGCAACCAACGCCGCACTAGGGGATTTTCATAAACTTCTCGTTTTGCCCAGACCTGCCAGCGTCCGGGTTGGGTAATTTCCACTTTAATGCCCATTTTTGCCCAATTTTTGGCACTATTTTCGGCGGTTTCAAAGGTGGCGTGGTCGCTCAAAATGACTTTTTCTTGGAGGATGGGAGAAGCGAGGGGACGGGGAATAACTTCTAATTGTAGGCGATTGGTTTGCAGGGTTTGGGATTGGCCATCTTCTCCCACCACGCGCAGGGTGAGATTATCACCACTGGTACTACTCAGGGTTAATTTTTCCTTGGCTTCATCGCCAAAACGTTGGACAATGCCCACTCTCAGAAGGACATCCTTGGCTATAGCGGCAGGAATTAGGGTTAAACTGAGCAAGATCGCCGCAGTTATGGAACCGATGCTAATTATTGGTTTTTTTTCCTTGATTTTTAGCATAAAGTCAAGTATCTGTTAATAAGTTTTCATAAAAGTTGAGGATAATCAGAGATTATAGCAGCAAGCCGTTAGGGGAATGGGAGAATAGGGTAATGAGGGAATTTCAACTAAAACCCCAACACCCCAACACCCAACACTCAACAAAGCATCTAACTTCCCCCATCGCTGATAATGCGTAAACGTACCATTTTCTGGCCACCTTCATCCAGTTCTACTTCGATCACTTCACTGGTTAAACTTTCCAAACAGGTTAACATCGATCGCAGATGGGGATTACTTGCTCCCGTATCCACATAGAGGCGATCGGACAAACTACCTAAACGTTTCCAAGTAGTATAAAGTTTAGCCACGGCCTGCTCTAATTGTGTGGCTTGTTTAACCAGATCCGCCGCCGTATTTAGACAATCGACGCGCAAAGCTTCTTCTAGAGCCATTTCGATATCTAAATTACCCCGTCGGAGAGTTTGTACTTGGGCCGCCGCGTCGAGATATTTGGCTAAACTGCGTGCTTCCGAGGTGATTAATTTTACCGTATCTACATCGGGATTAGCGGCGATTTCTTGACGGAGAGTGTCGATATGAGTATCGGGTAACTTTTCTAATTCTTTCACTAGGGGAGCGAGATGACGCGCCGGTAAACTGCCGTCGCTGGCTTTTTCCTTCACTTCATCGGGTAGTAAGTCTGAACTCATCGCCGTCCATTCATCGGCCAATTGCTTCACCTCCCGACGGGTAATTCTCTCCCCTTGTCGGGCCGCATCACTGACTAATTTTTGAATTTCCGGGGCAGATTTGGCCGTTTCTACGAAGGCGCGTTTACTAAAATTATTGATACTATCGGGATCCAGTTGTCCTTCCGCCAGGAGAGTATCGGCACTATTAGCCAATTGAATCAGAGCATAAGCTTGACTTTTAGTGATTTCTCGCTGTTTTAACCAGTTTAAAAAGCCCGTACCGCGACTATCACCGCCTTGCTTCTCCCGGTCGCGAATAGCTCGCAAAATTCGCCCCCGCCAGATTTCCGTTTGCAAATCAAAGCGATCGCAAACTTTCCAAAAAGAATCCAGTTGCTGCTGAAAGTCATGATCTTGGATGGTTTCATCTTCGGGATCCGGCAGTTGAAAGTTAAACTCTAGAGGCGTTTCAAAGGCATCAATGATCGCGGAGGTGTCGGAGGAGAACGTCGCAGCATCAACCATATATGATAGACTCGGCAGTTAATCGGGCATTTTATCTTAACTCGCTCTGGCAACCCCCGACAAGTCGATTAATCTTCAGCCACATATAGGGAAGTGGGGAAGTGGGGAAGTGGGAATTATGAATTAGGGATTGGGGGGACTCGGACTGGTTACAGGTGCGGGAGGTGTCGTCACCGGACTCGGACTGGTGACTGGTGCGGAAGGTGTCGTCCCGGTTGTGGGACTCGGACTGGTGACAGGTGCGGAAGGTGTCGTCCCGGTCGTGGGACTCGGACTGGTGACAGGTGCGGGAGAAATCGATGGATTGGAAGCGGGATGACGACCCAAGAATTGCCAAGCGATCGCAGCCAGCAAACCGAGAACACCGACGGCGATCGCTGCCATGACTAGGGGTGAAACGGTAGTGGGTGGGGGGGGAGAGGTAGGACTAGGAACCGAAGAAGACGCGGGGGGGGGAGTGGGTATTGCCGTTACCACTTCTTCCCCGGGGTCGGTGTCCCCGTTGTGATCAAAATCTTGGTCATTAAGATGGGGAATAATTCGTTCTTTGGCCTCAGCATAAATTAAAGGCCTGACAGTTTCAGCCGCAGGAACTACCCGACAATAAACTAGGGCGATGGTGGAGTTATCGTGACCGTTTTTCTGGTTAGCTAGTTGTAATAAACTTTCCCCCACGGCCGTCACGGTTTTCTCTCCTCGCAAAAGAGGCAGAATTTCACTGTCCCAGTATTGTTCTACCCGATCATAATCACTTAAACCATCGGAACAGAGGAGAAAAACACAATCTTGATCAACAATCAACCTCTGAACAGTGGGATGGAGATTAGTGGCGCTACCCATGCCCAAAGCTTGCACCAAAGCCCCCGCGTTGGGATACTGTATGGCATCACGATAGAGGAGATAGCCTAATTTCACTTCCCTGGAAGCGAGATCATCATCCACTGTCACTTGATGACAACCCTGGGGGGTAATCCAATAGATGCGGGAATCCCCCACATGAGCTGCGTACATTTCCTGAGCATGGCCAAAGGCCATAACTAGAGTAGTACCCATGCGCCGGCGATCTTGTCTTGACTCCTGATCATTGCGTTGACTGATCAGATCATTGGTGACACGAATCGCCTGTTCGAGGACAAGACTGTAACTATCGGGATAGATTTCAATATCACTGGTGGGACTGGGATTAATTTCCCTAGGCAGGGTTTCGATCGCCAATTGAGCAGCGATTTCGCCCCCTTCCTGACCGCCGATGCCATCACAGACAATCGCCAGGGGCTTGCCCTGAGCTTTGTCGAAGGGATTTTGACCATGGCCGAGGGTGATGGCCTGATTAGCCGGGGGATAACAGGCATCCTCGTTATGTTCCCGCAGCGGACCGGTATCGGTGCAGGTGAAAATCTCATAGCTGCGTTCTTGACCCGCACCGTAGTGCTGTAGTGCATAATCGAGAATAGCGATCAGGGATTCTGGGCGATCGAGATCACCGGATTCTAGCTCTTGGGTCAGGGATGCGAGAAAACCTTGAATATTAGCGGCTGCCGTCGGGATCAGACCGGCCCAGAAAGCCCCTAAATTTCGTAAATTGGGAGCGGTAGCCTCGTCTTTGCTTAATTCTAACAATTGCAGCAGCTGATTATTCACTCTCGTCAGAAAAGGGTTAAGCAGACTGGAAACCACAGCTTTTTTCTGGAGGGGATGCCAGAGTTTGGCCATTTGCCATAACCAGTGAATTTGTCTTAAATCGGAAGCTTGCGACCAAACCTCGTCCAGAGTGGGCAATAGTTCTGGATAAATTAATTCTCCCGTTTCATCGAGGGGAATAGTGCCGTATTCTAACAGCCAGATGTCCATATTTAAGCGTTCGTCGGGACTGGGAATATAGCCATAGACTTGGGGAATATGAAGATGGAATGGTAACAATTTTAGGTAGAGGGAGAGCCAGCTAGGAGGTTCTTCCGGTGCTTCGGGTGCTTGAGCGGGTTTAGTATCAAGAACAATTTGTGGTTGTTTGACCAAATAACGATCATCAATTAGCTCGCCAACACGATAATAGCTTCTCACCCAATCACCGATCATCCATAAATAGCGCTTAACTAAAGGAGTGCCGCATTTTTCACAGAATCTATTAGTGAGAGCGTTCGGGGATAGACAGGTTAGGTTTTGACATTGGAGGGTTGTCACGGAATCCATGAAAACTGCTGACTCCTAAAGCGCGGTTAGTATAGGTTAATAAAATAGCGTGTTTTTATCCACGATGACTGCCAGCATATTGCAGTGTTTCCCAAATTTTACCCTTTGTCGCTCGATCGGAAATAATTAATGCTGACAGTGCCATCTCTATAGGTATGTCTGGGGTTGGGGAAGTGGGGAGTGGGGGAGTGGGGGTGTGGGGTGTGGGGAAGTGGGGAAATTGAACTAAAACCCCAAAACCCTATCACCCTATCACCCTATCTCCTGTCTCCTAACAGTTTCTAAATATTTTTCCACATCAGCAAAGAGCGAGTTTGAAAGCCGAGATTTTGGTAGAGATTGAGAGCATTGTCGTTATTGATGAAGACTTGTAAACCGATGTGGGTTTGTCCGCGACTTTTTGCCCAATCCTTAGCTCGATCGATTAGTGCGCTGGCGATACCTTGGCGACGATGCTGGGGATCGACGTAAATTAGAAAAATATGACCATAGCGATCGCCTGTCACCTGATCAACGGCGCTCCCCATCCAGAGACAAGCGATCGCCGTTTGTTGTGCTTCGACGATCCAGAGCGGAGTATCGAGGCAAAAAAACTGTCTGACTGTATCAGCTAGATGGGAGAGGTTTTTTTGTTCGGGAAAAAATTCTTGATAGCTGCGGGTGAGAAAATTAATTAGTAGATAGCGATCGCCCATTTTTCCCAGTCGCAGCTGATAATCTTCGGGAAGGTTAGCCATGCCAAGGATAAGAGAAAATTATGCCCAGGGATGGCTCGATCGGAGCGGGTGCGGCTAAATCTGCCGGTAAAAAAATCCGGATGCCGGTGGCAACCAGAGCAACTAAAAACACTAAGATAGTCAGGAACGGGGCGATATATTGCCGGAAAAAAGCCATAATTATTTGATCTCTAAACTGCTGTTCTTTCTATTTTAGGGATTGCCAGTGAAGATATCGGCAATTTTTTTCCTAAAAATTCGCCTAAAAAAAAGTGATCGGCATACCGATCACTAGAAACCGACAACTAGACTATGACTAAACACCGATTAAATCTAACGAAGGTGCAAATAGGCCGCCTCTGCTTCTAATTGACGCACTAAAGCTTCATTTCCCTGCGCTCTAGCCACTTCCAGTCGGTGTTGTAAATTTCTGCGGAGTGTTTCTCTATGAGCGACGGTGGCCTGTGTTAGGACTTGCTGACGATTTTTGTTCATGATGGACAGACTTTTGAGCGACTTAACTTACCTTATATCTAAATCATAACATTCTCCTTGGAGAACTGTATCTTTAGCTACTGAATTTCCCATTAAGATTTATTAAAGTCGTTGGCCACCCTAGTAACCAGTCAATGACGGAACAGGCACTAATAACCCTTACTAGCGATTTTGGACTACAGGACGGTTATGTGGGCATTATCAAGGGAGTAATCGCGGGAATTGCCCCCCATGCTCGCACGATCGATCTGAATCATCAAATTTCGCCCCAAGACCTCTACGCTGGTCGTTTTATCCTCCTGAATGCCTATCAATATTTTCCCCAAGGCACTATTCATCTGGCAGTTATAGATCCGGGGGTGGGAAGCAAAAGACGCGGGGTAGGGATTCGTTTTGCTGGTGGTTATTTAGTCGGGCCAGATAATGGTTTATTTAGTGGCATTTTAAGCCAATCTCCCGCTATATCTGCCGTTAATCTCAATAATTCTTCCTATTGGCGCACCCCTAACCCTAGCACTACTTTTCACGGTCGTGATATTTTTGCTGCTGTGGCCGCTTATTTGGCCCAGGGAGTACCCCTAGAAATATTAGGTGAGATTATTGATCCCGATAGCTTGCAACAATTAGCGATCGCTGTTCCGCAAATCGAGGAAGATAAAATTAGGGGTCAAATTCAATATATTGACATTTTCGGCAATTTAATCAGTAATATTCCCGATTATCTCCTAGAAGGAAAAAATTGGTCAGTGCAGTTAGGACAAAAAATTATCCCCGCAAAAAACACCTACAGTGATGTTCCTTCGGGGGAAATAGTCGCTTTTATCGGTAGTCACGGGGGGTTAGAAATTGCCGTCAATAGTGGTAGCGCCCAAAAGCAATTACACTTAAATATTGGCGATGCGATCGAGGTTAGAATAGATAGGAGTCAGTGATCAAAACTGATAACTGATAGAGCCTTTTAATCAATTATCATACTAATATCTAACCAAGTAGAACGGGTAATCGGGGCGCTAGTGGAAATATAATCTACTCCTGTTTCGGCAACGTTGCGAATGCGATCGAGAGTAATATTTCCCGATGCTTCTATTTTGGTTTTACTATTAAAATTGCGGATCATCTCCACAGCAGTTTGCATCATCTCTAAATCCATATTATCTAACATAATGATCTCTACCTGCTGCTCTAGGGCCTGATTCACTTCTTCTAATTGGCTAGTTTCTACCTCAATTGTGAGAGGATAGGGCATATTTTGCCGTACACGACGCACTGCTTCCTCGATGCTGCCGGCTGCTTGAATATGATTATCTTTAATCATAATTGCATCATCTAACCCCAAACGATGGTTAATAGCGCCACCGATACCGGAGGCATATTTTTCTAAAATTCGCAATCCGGGGGTAGTTTTGCGAGTATCCACCAATCTTGTCGATAAATCGGCAATTTTATCCACATACTGACGAGTGGCAGTAGCAATCCCACTCAAGCGCATGGCAAGATTTAAAGCGACTCTTTCCCCGATTAACAGCGCATCGAAGGAACCTTCTATCTCGGCAATAACTTTAGACTTGGGGCAGAATTCCCCTTCGGCAACGGTGGGGGTAAAGTGAATAGTGGGGTTAAGCAGTTGAAAAACTCGTTCAGCTACGGGTAAACCAGCAATAACACCCGCTTCCTTGGCAATCCAAGTGGCTTGACCGATTTTAGCATGACCGAAGAAAATTGCTTGGGTGGTGCGATCGCCTCTACCGAGATCTTCTCGTAACCAGTTTTCTAACAAGGGATCAAGAACTAATAGGGGCGGTAACATAGAATTTATCGAAACAATCGGGACGTATTTATTTTAAGTTTAGGAATATTTGACCTTTTTGTAAACTTTCTTTAATCGAAACTTATCCCTTCATAGATTAACTCGATCGCACAGTGAAAATCGAGACTAGATAGAATAATTTCTTCCCCTTGACTATAAGCGCAGTAAAACCAAATTTTATCTTCACCGCGACGATAAACCTCAACACTGATCGATTCAGGATCGACTAAAACGTATTCTTGTAAACTAGGAATCTGACGATAATATTGTAACTTTTTAGTGCGATCATAGTTTCCTGTGCTGGGGGAAAGCACTTCAATAATCACTTGTGGATGTTGAATAAAATTACGAGATTCTCTATCCCTAGAATCGCAACTAATCACCAAATCGGGATAAAAATAACGACTATTATTAGCTTGGACTTTCGCATCAGATACATTCACTCGACAGCCTCGCGGACGGAGATGAAGTCTTAAAGCAGTATAAAAATTCAAGGTAATATCATTATGGGGCAGACTACCCCCGGTCATGGCGATAATTTCCCCATCAATATATTCATGGCGACCTTCCTGTGTAGCTTCCCATTCTAGATACTCTTCCGGGGTCATTCTTTCTGGGTATTGAGGTTGAGCGATCATTTTTCTTTTTCCTTGTCAACTAACTAAATTAATATCCCATTTCCTTTTTATCTTATACCATTTTCTCGCCCGAAGATTGAAGAATAGTCATAATTAAGCGGTGACTGATTACCCTAATGATAAGATGGAGAGAGAAAGCATTATTATCGCAGGTAGCTAAGATGACAAAAACAATTGCCGATATCATGACTCCCAATCCCATCACCGTCACCGCTAACACTTCTCTGTCGGAAGCAGTGAAGATTTTGGCCGAAAAGCGGTTTAGTGGTTTACCCGTGGTGGATGACAAGATGCGACTGATTGGGGTTATCTCCGAAACTGACCTTATGTGGCAGGAAACGGGAGTAGAAGCTCCTCCTTACATTATGCTCCTCGATAGCGTCATCTATCTACAAAATCCTAGCCGTCACGAGAAATTACTCCATAAAGCTCTCGGTCAAACCGTGGGGGAGGTAATGACCGATAAACCTATTAGTATCACGGCCGATCGCCCTTTGAAAGAAGCGGCCTCGTTAATGTACGATCGTCATGTGCGTCGTTTACCGGTAATTGAGGAAGAAACCCACAAAGTAATCGGTATTATCACTCGCGGCGATATCATTCGCGATATGGCAAAATCGGAAGCATAATTGTTTTTCTAAGGCAACAATTAACTAAAAGATCTTGAACAAATGAATCAATCTCAGGAAACGGTTACTTATTCCCTAGAAACTATCTTGATGCGGATTGAGGGAAAAATCGATTCGTTACAAAAAGATGTGACGGATTTAAAGGTAGGACAAGCGGTGTTAACGGGAAAAGTTGAGGGAATGGAAAATCGACTAAACTCATTAGAAGGAAACCAAAAATATCAGGCTTGGGCATTAATTGTCCTCTTAGCTGGCGCAATTGTGAAACCTTTTTTTCTGAGCAGTAATCCCTAAATTCTTATTTCCCTTGCAATTTCTCTAAAAACTATCAGGATGAAGCGCCGTCAATTTCTCACTACTACTGCCCTAACTGTTGTTAGTTTTTCCCTAATTCCTAGAAAAGTTGTTAGTAATAATTTTCCTCTAATTAAACCGCCACATCTACAACCCGGGGACGGAGTGGGTATTATTAGTCCGGCAGGGGCAACTTTTAAAGAAGATGATTTAAATATAGTTATCGAAGCAGTTAAAGCCCTAAAATTAGTCCCAAAAGTTGGTGAATACGCTTTAGATCGTTATGGTTATCTAGCCGGTAAAGATGGCGAGCGAGCGTCGGATATAAATCAATTTTTTGCCGATGATAATATTGCCCTAATTTTACCAATTCGTGGCGGTTGGGGCAGCGCTCGTTTATTACCTTATCTTGACTACGATTTAATTCGTCGTCATCCTAAAATCATCTGTGGTTTTAGTGATATAACTTCTTTATTATTAGCTATTTATGCCAAAACTGGTTTAGTTACTTTCCATGCTCCCAATGCCTTTTCTAGTTGGCGCACTGCTCAAACTGAAAGCTTTCGACAAGTTTTATTTTCTGGGGAAAAGTTAACTTTTAGAAATGTTCCCGATCCTGATGATGCTAATCGTTTAATGCAGGTAAAAAATCGCATTCAAACTATTACTAAAGGTCAAGCAAAAGGTAAATTAATCGGGGGTAATTTAACCACTTTAACATCAATAGTTGGTTCTCCCTATCTACCAGATTTTACCGGAGCTATCCTATTTTTAGAAGATATTGGTGAAGATGTTTATGAAATTGATCGCCTGTTAAATCAATTAAAATTAGCGGGAATTTTTGATAATTTAGCTGGATTTATCTTCGGTCAATGTAGCAATTGTAGTGCCAATAGTGACTATGGTTCCTTGACGTTAGAAGAAGTGATCAGAGAATATATCCAACCCTTAAAAATTCCCGCTTGTTTAGGTTTAATGATCGGACATTTAGAAATTATTGAAACTATTCCCATTGGTATTGCAGTAGAATTTGATGCTAATCGGGGAACAATTACCATGTTAGAATCGGCGGTTAGTAAACCCTAAAAGCTGATTACTGATTACCGATAACTGAAAAAGCTAATTAGGGGCTGCTGAATAAATCTAAAAACCTTGTTGGATAAGGCTTTTAAACTTTTTTTTCCTCAAAAAGTGCCGACCATTGGAGGGATCGGGGGTAAAATTCCTGGACTTTTTCCCTGAATATTATACCATTTCTCTAAATGAAAACTACACATCGAATTTAAGTCACCCTTTTTAAGGGGGATTTAGGGGGATTAAACTTCTGTAGTCAGACTTTGGAGAATTGGTATTAGGTAACTGACTACCTCAAAATCGGTAAAACCCCACACCCCACACCCGTTCGGCTGAGCTCACGGCCGAAGCCCACACCCCACACCCTGCCCGCACGAAAAACTTTTTGCCGCAAACCCTAATTACTGTCGCGGTTGTACGGGGAAACCTTGACGCTGAAGCATTTCCGCCGCATCTTGGCCAGGTTGATAGTTGATACCGAGGGTAGAAGTGGCCGAATCTTCGATGATTTTGGGAGTGAGGAGAATAATCACCTCCGAGCGACCGTTGCGATTGTTTCGACTGCGGAATAAAGCCCCTAAAATGGGAATATCGCCTAAAATCGGCACTTTTGTCTCAGAACTTTGTTGTGTTTCTTGGATAATCCCAGAAAGAATTAAACTCTGTCCATCCCGGAGACGAATTAAACCCGATAATAAGTCCCGGCTAATCAAAGGAGTCAATTCGTTCCTTGTCCCCCCACCGCTATTAAATGGAATCGGGGGACCTGGTTGGGCAATTGTAGGGGCGACATTTAAACTGATGTAACCATTATCGTCAATTTGATTCACCTCGACGGTTAAGGTCAGTCCAGCATCACCAAACACAGGAGTTGTAATTCTCTCACCGCTAATGTTATTGGTATTGGCCACAATGGTGGTTGTAACACTGACCAGCACTTTCCGAGTTAGCTTAACGGTGGCCTGTTGACCTTCCTGCACCACCAAGGAGGGATCGGTGAGAATCTTGGCATTTCCTGTCTTAATTGAGGCTTGCAGGGTCATCAGGAATTTTTGGGGATATTGGAATAGGCCGGGTAGTCCATACTCTATTGCATCTTCTGTAATTTCAGTTACACCGGGTTGAAAAGGGTTATTAAATGTCCCAAAATTAGGACGGGCATAACCAGCAAAATTTTGAGATAAAGGATTACCCAATGGCCCTTGGGTAATATTACTAAAAGGCGCACCATTCTGAACATCAAAAAAAGGTGATAGTTCTGCCCCCGTACCCGATATGATATTCCCAATAGGTACAACAGGCTGTGCAAAAGCCCCCGGTGTGGATACAGTTGATCTACTGGGTGGGTTCATATTACCAAAGTTCAGCACTGCCGCCCCGTTATCTTGAACGAAGAAACCATCGTTAAACCCGAAGGAAAAACTACTGCTAAATTCGTCCAAATTCTCCAGGTTAACATCGATAACTTTGACATTAACCACCACCTGACGGCGACGGGCATCCAGTTGGGTTAATAAAGAGGTGGCGATTTGGACTTGCCGGGGTTCGCCGATTAAATTGATAGAATTAAGGCGCTCGTCGGCGGCAATTCTTAAACCAGTTAAAAGTAGGGCAGCTTTTGAGCCTTCTGTGTTTTGGGGTGCCAGTGGCTCTAGGGTGGGAGGAATATCCCGGCGGCCGATGACTCGTCCGGTGAGGGGATCGACGATATCCTCGGTTTGGGTAACTAAACGCTGGTATTCTGCCCCTTGGGTGGCGAGGAAAGTGGCGGCGGCGACAGCTTTAACTTGATTGAGGCGCAGGGTGCGGCTAATCAGATTACGAGCGCCTTGGGGTAATTGCGCCCCGACAAAGATGGTTTTACCCTGACGGTTGGCCTGGAGTCCAGAAATTAACAAGACGGCGTTAAAAATGTTTTCCACCGATTCGTTAGTAAATTCCAAGGAAACTGTCTGAGAAGTGGCGTTAGTTTCCCCTTGGGCGCTGGTGAAAACGACGTTATAACCGGCATAGTTAGCAAGGGTCATTAACACTTCTCTAGCGGAAGCTTCCCGCAATAAAACACGAGGTACAATCATACTACGCTCGAATTTGACTTTTTCGGCACTAGCATCGATGTTAGAGATGGCAATATCTCCCACCGGTGGGGCGACGGCCCGGGGTAGGGTGGGAGCGCCGGGGGCTTGAGGTATGCTTTGAATGATAATTTCGGGGTTGGGAACCATGGGCGCACTTTGGGCGAGCAGTTTTTCACTGGCTAAAATGCGATCGCTGATTTCCTTTTCTACGGCCGCGCTGGAAGGGACAAGCTGATTTGGCGATTTTTGTAAAGTTTCTTTACTAAGCCCTTGCGAAAATTCAATTTTTGATGTATGGGATTTTAACTCTGAACCATGGAAGGAAATGGGGGTTTCGGCCAAGACGCTCAGGGGAGCCATCAATAAAAACGAGGCAATTTGGGGGATAAATAGGACATAGCGGGACGGATTCACTTTAACTTCACTCCTCAACAATTACGCGATTCAACGGACAAAAAACGCAATACTCACACCAGATTGAAGACTATTATTGGGACGGACTAGCGGGGGGTTGACCCTCGGCGGGGGGTGGTGGTGCTAATTTCGCCAATTCTTCAGCACTGAGAGGAATAATCACATCGAGAAGAAAGGTGGTAGTCACGGGTTTATCGCCTTGGGGAACGATAGTGGCTTTATTTTTGCCGGTACTAAGCACTTTAACCGTCGATCCTTGCTTTTCCATCTGGGTATTGAGACTGTTCAGCAAAATGAGCGGCTGTAATCTTTCTAAATCCCGAATAACCTCTTGAGTTTTAGCATAGTTCCCTTCCATCTTGACGTTAAAAGTTTGACGTTTGAGCTTATTATTAACCTCACTACCGAGGGAACCATCGGAGACCACCACCTGTTCTAGTCCTTGGGGTTGAAAACTAACCAGCTTAACATCGCGAGACTTAAAGATATTACTAACATCTAAGAGAATAGTGCTTAAGTCCCTTTCTTTAGCAAAAAGCGAGAGAATTTTCTGTTTAATAGCTTTTTGTTGTTGCAACTGACTCTCGATTTTTTGGAATTCTGAAAATTCGAGACGGCTTTTTTGTTGATCTACCAGTTGTTTTTTGTCGGCTGCATCGGTTTGCAGTTGCTGCCAGGTATTATAAGCGGGCATCACCCAGTTAAAAAGCAGATAGAGGGAGCCAAGTAAACCTAGCACAGCGGCAGCGATGCCACTATTACGGGGAGTAAAAGTTATCCCGAAAGCGATAGGATACTCCTCAAATTCCTCTAATTTCAGCTTCTCAAATTCTTCGTTAAAGGTCATGGTTGAATGGCTCCTTGGCGTTTGAGAGTATTAATCCTAGTGATAACTCCGATCGCTCCATTCCGGGCAAGATTGGGCAGTTGTTGAGTGGTGGGAGTATCACTTAATTGGGCGGTGATCACAAATTGAACCACTTGCGGGAAAGTAATATTAATATTTTTGTACTGATTGTCCACCTCTACGGGTAAATCGGCCAGGGCAGCACTTTCGATCGCCGTTTTCTTCCCCTCTAAAAAAGGAGAAGCTTGCAGGGTTAAGAGATAATCATTGACTGCTTCGTAATTACTGGCAAAACCACTGATTTTTAAGCGAGTAGCCGGATTGGGTTGCCCTTGATTGGGGTTCGCGGGAACCTCCACCTGTTGCACACTATTTAACTGCACACTAGGAGGAGTTTGTTGGCGAATTTCTTGGAGAATGGCTGACCAAGGCCTAATCTGATTGAATACACTCACCAGAGCTTTATTTTCTACTTCTACCGCCTTTAGTTCCCCTCTGATGTCTTCTAGTTTTTTACTTTGGACTTGTACTTGACCTAATTCCCCGTCCAGTTGCTGAATTTTGACCTGAGTTTCGCTGGTTTTCCAACCGACGGTTAAACCGAGTAATCCCGTCAGTGTCAATAATCCAGCCCCCACTCCCACACCGATGAACAGGGGTATTTGTTTACTCAGGTTAACAACGGTGGAAATCTCGAAGTTAGACGTTGTTTGGACTGTTCGGTTAAGATGGCGATCTTTGAGAAAATTAACGTCAAGACTATACATAATTTCTGTCTATACCGATACTTTTTGCTAACATTGATTAAGCTAAGACGTATTTTAATCGCTTATTCTTGGATTAGCCGAATTTCCCCCAATCCCTTTACTGTTGCCTCTTGCCTCGTTTCAACAAGCAATTTGAATTAGGAACAGCTTAACATTTCTGTTAATGGGTTAACAATGCACGCTCAAAGAGTCTTTGAACGAGGGTGTATCTACCAGAGCAAGAAGGAAGAACCCCCCTGATCCATTAAGATACCTGTCCATTTGTTGCCCACCAATTTCTGATTTAATTACTTTTTTTCCACCCAAATTATCGATTAATTCACCATTCCAGCTAACTGTCTTTGACGTATAAGCTTCACAACAATCTATAACGGGTTTTCCGTACTCAAACGCCTTAGATTTTAAGAACATTTTAAACCGATAGTGTGACCACGTTAACATCTGTCTAACAGACTTTGATTTGATTTTTCTTCCAGATCTTAAGACCATTTCTGATACTTCAAATGTCGGCAATAAAATCCCATCGAAGTTTTCTACTAAGAATCTAGCTACTTTGTGATGTAGTTCATCAACTAGGTTTCTAATTCTTAATCTTAGTCGGTTACAGGTGTTATGATGGCATTTACAGGTTTTGGCTTTAACTTTAGTGGAACGAAAAATTAAGTCATCTAAATGATAGCACAAACGAAGACTTCTAATCACTTCAAAATGGGCGAGAATGCCTTCACTCTTTGACAGTCTTGCCCCTTTGAGAGCCAGTTTCAGATTAGACCTATTCATAATATTATCTTAAAACTAAAAGTTTTTCTAGTTAAGGAATCTAACCAAATAAAAATGATTTTAATTGTCTCATATTTTTTCAGTGAAATTGAATTAGCAACGATAGATATACATTTCAGGCATAGAAATAGTTAGCTAGTACACAAGCTAAAAGCAAGCTGTGATTGGGTTATAATTTTTGAGGATGTCTATTGTCGATAGTATCATCGGGTAATTTTGAGACGGCGTTCGGCGAGACTTGGGACGTTCGGCGAGCTCAGTCGAGCGGACGGTGAGACTTCGGACGTTCGGCGAGCTCAGTCGAGCCGTTGGCCAGGGTTCTTTTTTTGACTTGATCTCCTTCTCGATAGGAATCTGGTCGAAGAACAGCGGGAGGGTAATTAAGGTTAGGAACTTTTTCTATAAGTACCTAAGCAAAATTAATTACACATATCTAACCCCCTCCTTGCCTCTTGCCTTTTGCCTTTCTTCACTAGGAAATTTATTTTGCACGACTACTTATACATTACCGCCATTCTAGCAAATGGAGAGAATTCTTGTCCATTAATAAATGTTACAAATTACATGGCTACATCAAGAAAAGTTAATGGGTGTATCCATTGATGGATAAAGGTTTTCGGCTATTGTAGTAGATATGTATGGGGGAAGTTCAGTAATAAGTCTATGACAAATTGATCTCTAATAACCCCGGTGGTGGCGCAATCTCGATGCGTGCCGCTTTCAGATCCACCAGTGGAACAATTTCTTTGACGAAGGGAACCAGGGCCCTGGCCCCTGAGTCGGAGGATGGACTTTTTTTCTTGACAGAGGCGAGATTTGCTTCTAGTTGCACTGCTAAAATGTCATTACCCGCCCACAAAATATCCACTACAACCCCGATTTTTTCTCCTGTCAGGTGATGATAAACCTCCAAGTTCACTAGCTCACTAACATGATATTCATCCGCTTTTAGACGAGGTTTTTCTAGTTTATTCGCCCATAATTTATATCCGCGCAAAGCTTCGGCCTGTTCCCGATTTTCAACCCCCTCTAACTTGATAACATAAACATTTTTGCCCGGTAGCTCACGTCCCCTGAGCAGAGTAATTTCTTGGATTTCTCCCCCTTGGGATCTTTGTATTCCCCTAATACCTCGCTTCTGAAAACGTTCGGGAAAATCTGATACCGATAAAACTCGCAATTCTCCCTCCAGTCCCTGGGGTGCTACTATTGTCCCAATTTCTAGCCAATTTTCTTCCATTGTCTCGATATGTTTTGCTATAGCTTTCTCTAGTATATAGCCTTTTTTGTCTCGCTCCTAGATTTTAAAAGTCTTGGTAAGGTAAAATTTTTAGTTGGGTGCATCTCCTATTTGTGACTTTCTCTCACCTATTGGTGAGCAGCAGAAGTTGTTCAAAGAGGGCGAATACAATTCGCCCCTACAATAATATTATCGCGCCAATGGTAGGGGCGCACCGCGTGCGCCCAAAATGTCATATAGATATTTCAACAAAACTCAGATGTACCCATTTCTTGACTTTTTACTGGTGACTTTTGACTAAATTATGACTATTTGGCAAGCGGATTTTTATAAATCTTCATCTTCCTCCCCTCTTGAGACAGTCTGGCAATTGCTAATTTTCGATCCTCTCGGTCATCTTATTTATGAAAATTCCTGTCCCCAATCCCAAGCTAATAGCGACTGGTTAACCCAACAGTTAGAGCAAGCTTGTCAAGTCTCCCCTCCGGAAATTATCCAAGTTTTTCGCCCCCAATGCGCCAATTTATTTCTCCTCGCTGGTCAAAATTTACAGATCAAAATCGAGTTAACCCGTCACGTTAAAGCCCTGAAAAAACAGCTAGAATTGCGGCAAATCCCCATAAATATCGACTCTCCTCCACCGCAACCCCTACAGGAGCAATTTTTAGGTCAAGAGTGGCGTTTTGCTCGTTTTCCCGCCGTTGATTTAGTTAACTTTTTTGGCGATCGCAGAATACCGATTCTTTCCCTACCAGAGGCCTTTTCTCCCTTAAAATTAGGTTTAGCCTCCACTTTAATGATCCCCGGTCTGGTTATTACCGGTGGTAAAAAATCTTTGGCGATCGCTCGTTGGTTAGGGGAAATTAACCCAGTATTTATCGATCATATTCCCACAGAAACGGGGCGATCGGGCGGTTTAGTCTTAGAATCGGGCCTCAATGAGCGTTGGATTTTCCTAACCTACGAGGATGAAGAAGTGGCCTGGGCAGCCAATGTTTATCAGGCAACCAAAGAGGAAAGCCAAGGTTTGCACTTTCTCCTCATACAACCGGATGATTCTGGTCGCACTTTTACCGGCTTTTGGCTACTGAAGCAGGTTTAACCCCCAAGCTGTCCCCAAGAGGCAAAGAATACCCGCTAAACCCGCTAAAGGTTGGTTATAGATACCTTTAATCCAAGCTAACCCAGAATCGCTGTAAGACATCAATTCGGCACTGTCTAGCAACGCTAATCCCCACACCCAACCGCTATGAAGTCCCCAAGCTAATCCTAAACTACCATGATCGATCGCCCGCGCCCAGACCAGAACCATGCCCATCAGAAATAAACCGGGTAGTTGCGGCAGCGTTTGCTGACGTTCCCAAAGCAGGTGCAGCAGGGCAAAAATTAGGCTAGAAATGGCTCCCGCCACCCAAAAATCGTATTCTTGGCTTAATTGGCTCAAAAAGATGCCCCGAAAGATTAATTCCTCGGTAATACCCACCCAGAGGGCCACTATCAACAGGGGTAAACTCAAGGAAAAAGCACGAGTTAGATTTTTGGGCTGCCAATGTACCCAGGTCAAAATCCCCTCTAGGAAAAAAATTATCCCTAATCCCACCACTGCCAAGATTAATCCTTTAGTTAGGGAGATAAATAGGGAAAATGACCAAATTAATCCGTAATTATCGAGGCTGCTTCCCTCTATCTTGAATAATCCCCAGATAACTAAGGGAGCCAAGACGTAAAGAGAGGCCACCAGTGGCAATTTTTGGTCAGGTTTTGTCCCTTGCAGCGGTTGCCATCCCAAACGACTCCCTAAAACCATGGCAATGGGCAGCCAGAGAATTAACCAGGCTAACAGGAAAATAATAATTTTTATTAAGGCAGCAATGTCCATTGTCAATTAGGTGCCAGGGAAGTGGGGGTGTGGGGTGTGGGCTTCGGCCGTGAGCTCAGCGTTCGACCGAGCTCACGCCGAGGTCCGAACGGGTGTGGGGTGTGGGGTGTGGGGTGTGGGGTGTGGGGTGTGGGGTATTAGTTGAAATTTCCCTACCCCCTACCCCTAACACCCATAAAACAAACCCCCTAGGCATACGATAACTGTGGAACTTTGCTCTGGTAAAGCCTAGCTCCAACAAAAATCCATCCCTAGGGGGTTGCGAAAAAGAAGAAAAAGTGCTTAAGGAAAACCCCTCGAGTTGATGAAAGAGGCGGTCAGGGGTTAGAATTAGGGATAAGAATCTATATTGTCTTTTTGGTCGGTCTTGTCAAAACTAGCCCTTTTGACTGCCGATTTTTTTTATCCTTATCCCTACTCCGTAACCTATTTAAGCTTCTACTGGTTCTTCTGATTCCATTTGTTTGAGGTGGATGTGCTTGTAGCCAAGTTTGATTTCAAATTCATCGCCGGGCTGCAAGTTCATTTGTTCGGTATAGGTGGAACCGATGACGATTTGACCATTTTTGTGGACGCTAACCCGGAAAGTGGGTTCGCGGCCGCGGCCATCTTTAGTGCCTTCGGGATCGAGGGGAACCCCTTTTGCACCTAAAACAGCATCGTAAAAGTCGGTTAAATTGACCCGAACTTGGCCATCTTTACTTTGAGAGTAGTAACCACAACGTTTTGCCGTTTCGCGACGGGGTAAGTGGGATAACTCTTTGACTTTTTGTAGTAGAGCTTTCCCGGTTAGGGGAGTAGGAGAGATATCACTCATGGTACTTTTTAATGTCCCTTGATTTTTGACTGACTGTCAATTAAGTTTACACTGACAAATTGATCATACCAAAAATCTTGCCAAAAATGTCTAGAGGGGAATAATAAATTTTTTAAAACTGATGGTTCGGTGATGACAATCGTGCTAAGAAGACCCCAGACTAGGTAGTAAGTGTAAACCTTGTGGGGGAGAGGAAATTTTTGGTTAAGACTGTCGCAATTTTTGCTCGGGTGGGAGGAAAACAGGGGGGAGAAAGTAAGGAGATAAAATGGATCAAGCTATACCTAGCAAGGAATTGAGAAACTATACTTGTGGTTGGAGTTGGCAAAAAACTAATGCCCCAGAGCAGTAAATCCGGGGGGATTAAACTGTTTTCCATCGACTTCCCCATCTATGATTAGGTCTAGATACCCACCCCTTGGCTCAACCGACCGGGGAAAATCTTAAGGATTAATTACCATTACTAGCTCCCCTTTGGCCCGTTAACATCGATTATCCTGAGTATTAGGAGTCCCTCACCCCCGTGCCGAGTATGGAAGTTTATTTTAAAATTCTGCGTCAACGACCCAACGACACCCCCTACCTAGAAAATTTTACCCTAGAGGTGGAGGCGGGAAATACAATTCTCGACTGCCTTAATCGCATCAAATGGGAACTTGATGGAACTTTGGCCTTTCGCAAAAATTGCCGCAATACAATTTGTGGCAGCTGTGCGATGAAAATTAACGGTCGTTCGGCCTTGGCTTGTCAAAAAAATATCGCCGGTGAATTAAACCATTGTAGCCAAAAAGATGCCGGAGAAATTCCCGAAATCACGATCGCACCCCTGGGTAATTTACCGATTATCCGGGATTTAATCGTCAATATGCAACCGTTTTGGGACGATTTAGAAAAGGTTGAACCTTATATCAGTAGTCAAGCACGCACCATTCCCGAACGAGAATTTCTGCAAACTCCCGAAGAAAGAGCCAATCTCAATCAGATGGGTAACTGCATTATGTGCGGGGCCTGTTATTCGGAATGTAATGCCAAGCAAGTGAATCCCGATTTTGTCGGGCCCCATGCTTTAGCAAAAGCGCAGCGCACCCTAGCAGATTCCCGCGATGGTAATCAGGAAAGTCGCCTAGAACTTTATAACCAAGGCACCGCAGGGGTTTGGGGTTGTACCCGTTGCTATTTCTGTAATGCGGTTTGTCCCATGGAAGTGGCCCCCATGGATCAGATCGGTAAAATTAAACAGGAAATACTCGCTCGCAAGTCGGCCGATAGTAGTCGTCCCATTCGTCACCGGAAAGTTTTAGTGGAATTAGTCAAAGCAGGGGGATGGGTGGATGAACGCCAATTCGGCCTCTATGTGCTGGGCAATTATTGGCGCGATTTACAGGGTTTATTAAGTATTGCCCCCTTGGGATTGCGGATGATTGCTAAGGGTAAATTTCCCACTTCCTTTGAAGCTTCCGAGGGAACCGAGGAAGTGAGAGGTTTAATTACTGCCATTCAAAATTCTCGCTCTCGATAGTTAGAGTAATTCTGAGATGATTATGATCTATATTCTATTTGACTGGAGAACCCCTTATCATGTTCGATCGAGATAGTATCCGTGGTTTTTCTGCCCTAATCACCCTTGTGGGAGTCGCTTCTAGTTTGGGTTTTAGCTTCAACGCACCGGCTTTCTCCCAAGCTACCTCTAACAATTTATCCCTACTCTTAGCCCAAAAAAGCGAAAAGGTGCGCGTAGCGGTTTTAGACTTCGATTATAGCGGTCTGAGTAATCCCCAATGGTTAACATTTCTCAATGGTGGAGCCAGTGGTGTTAGTGATATTCTCGTCAATAGATTGGTGGAAAGTGGTCGCTATACAGTCATTGAGCGCAGTCGCATTGATGCTGTCCTCAGAGAACAAAATTTTGGAGCTTCGGGACGGGTAGATGCCGCTACCGCCGCTCAAATCGGGCAAATTTTGGGGGTGGACGTGGTGATTATCGGTTCGATTACCCAATTCGATTTACAAAAAAAACAATCCGGTGGCTCGTTTATTATTTTTAGCACCTCCAAGACAGAAACCGATGCTTTTGTCAAGTTGAATGTCCGGGCAATTAATACCACCACGGCCGAAATTATTACCACCGCTCAGGGAGATGGTAGTGCCAATCAATCCGATGGTTCAACCGTGGTTTTAGGGGTTGGGGGTGGTTCCCAAACCTCCAACGAAGGGAAATTACTCAGTATTGCCACCGATAAGGCAGTGGCGCAGGTGGTGGATAATCTGAACAATAAAGCCGACCAAATCGCCGCTACACCTCGCTCGCTCCCGACTGTCACCGCTTTAGTGGCTGCCGTGGCGGGAAATCAGGTAATTCTCAATAAAGGTACGGGAGAAGGATATCGTGTCGGTTTACGCATTTCCATCGAAAGGACGACTCAAACGGTCAAGGATCCCCAAACGGGTAAGGTTATTCGTCAGATTACTCAACCGATTGGCACTCTCGAAATTGTCGAAGCTGATGGTCAATCTAGCGTCGGCCGCATCATTACCGGTAATGGTTTTAAAATCGGTGATTTAGCTAAACCGATTCGTTAACCTGGAATTATGAATTATGAATTGGGGAGGTGGGGAAGTGGGAAGATCGGTAAACTTAAAACTCAAGTCTGATCACTGATAACTGATAACTGATAACTGATAACTGATAAGTGAACACTCACGAAAATTTGAAGTTATGTAAAGGGAACCCTGGGGTCAGGTAAGACAACCGATAGAATTTATAATCGGAATCCCTTGGATATTCCCTAGACCAGAGCGATTAACGAAAACTATCAAAAAATGGTACAAGATCAAAAACCCACGGTGATCATTACTGGGACAACTTCTGGAGTCGGTCTCTACGCCGCTAAATCCCTTGCTCAAAGAGGTTGGTTTGTGGTTATGGCCTGTCGGGATATCCCGAAAATGGAACAGGCGGCCAAGGAATTAAACATTCCCCGGGATAACTACTGTATTGAATTTATCGACCTCGGTTCCCTCGATAGCGTCCGGCGCTTCGTTAAAAATTTCCGGTCTTTGGGCAGATCTCTAACCGCTTTAGTCTGTAATGCCGCTATCTATCTGCCTTTGCTCAAAGAACCCTTAAGAAGTCCCGAAGGTTATGAATTGAGCATGGCCACCAATCATTTAGGTCATTTCCTGCTCTCGAATTTGCTCTTGGAAGATCTAAAAAATTCCCCTTCTCCCGACCGCCGTTTAGTCATTCTCGGCACTGTCACCCATAATCCCGATGAATTAGGCGGCAAAATTCCTCCTCGTCCCGATTTGGGCGATTTAGACGGGTTTGCCAAGGGTTTCAAAGAGCCGATTACTATGGCCGACGGTAAAAAATTTGAATCGGTCAAGGCCTACAAAGATAGTAAGGTGTGTAATGTTCTCACCATGCGGGAACTGCACAAACGCTATCACGAATCCACCGGAATCACTTTTACTTCCCTCTATCCGGGTTGTGTGGCCGATACACCCCTTTTCCGCAACCATTACCCCTTTTTCCAGCAGTTTTTCCCCTGGTTCCAGAAAAATATCACTGGTGGCTATGTTTCCCAAGAATTAGCCGGGGAAAGAGTCGCTATGGTGGTTGCTGACCCCGAATACCGTCAATCCGGTGCTTACTGGAGTTGGGGCAACCGTCAGAAAAAAGAGGGTAAATCCTTTGTTCAAAGGGTTTCTCCTCAAGCTCGCGACGATGAAAGAGGCGCAAAAATGTGGGAATACAGCGCTCAATTAGTCGGATTGGCCTAATTTCCGATTTTGAGCCTGAAAAAGGACACAAGGTAACTTGTGTCCTACCGAAGCGGGGAGCGCCGGAGCAGCAAGAAACAATCCATAACTGGGTTTTTAAAGTTGGATTGGCAGTTAATCATATTATTAAAAACGGATTTGGTATTATTCCGATTTTACCGCAAGCTTTGGCCAATCTTGACGGACAAGATTAGTGAACTTTCCTCAATGATCACTTGATCGGTAAAAATTTTTAAGTCAGAAAATTCAAAAATTGCTGGATGATAAAAGCATTAAACAAATCAATAAAAAATGCCCCCACCAAAGGAACAATAATAAATGCTTGGGGAGAAGCCCCAAAATTTTCCGTTACTGCTGTCATATTGGCGATCGCTGTGGGAGTTGCCCCTAGAGTTAAACCCAAATAACCGGCGCAAACTACTGAAGCATGATAGTTTTTTCCCATTAAGGGAAAGACCAGTAAAACAGTATAAATAATACTGAGTGAGAACTGCACTAATAACAGGATAGCAATCGGTCCAGCCAAATCAATCAATGTCCATAATTGTAAACTCATCAAGGACATAGATAGGAACAAACCGAGACTAACATCAGAAATTAAGGCTAAAGAGGGCGTATTAGCAGGCCAAGGAAAGCGTTTCAATAGCAAAGGTACGGTATTAGTCAGGATAATTCCTGCCAATAAACAGGTGACAAAATCTGGTAATTTTAAACCGAGGGGAGTTACCCAGTAGTTAATCTGAATACCCAAACCGATAGTTAAACCAATCACCAAGATCGAATGGAGCATCGTATTGTAATCGATATTAACATTCCTCTGGCTTTGTTTAATTCCCACCGTTAAATCTTGGTCTTGATTATTGGCTCGCAGTCGATTTCTAGTAATTAACCATTTAGCCACCGGTCCGCCAATAATTCCCCCTAAAACTAGCCCAAAAGTAGCACTAGCTACACCGATTTCTGATGCTTTGACGATGCCATAATTATCACGAAAAATAGGAGCCCAAGCAATGGCAGTCCCGTGACCCCCACTCAAAGAAACGGAACCAGCAATCAAACCGATGGGTAAATCTAATCCCATCACTTTTGCCACTCCTAGACCGGCTAAATTTTGTAGAATGAGATAAACCACGGCGGTTATTAATAAAATTAGCAAGGGTTTACCCCCTTGCAGCAGGGTTTTTAGTTTTGAGGACAGCCCGATAGTAGTAAAAAAAACGATTAACAGGGCATCCCGAACATTAAGGGTAAATTCGATTTGCCATTTAAAAACAGCAAAAAATAGACCGAAAAATAAGGAAGCTAAGACACCACCAGCAACGGCATCAGGAATGTTATAGTCTTGCAGAAATTTGATATTTTTGCTTAAATACTTACCGAGATAGAGGACTAGAATAGCAATAATAATTGTCTGGCGTTGGCTAAATTGGTAAATTTCCATTTTCTTAATCTTAGTTCTCCAAGATGGTTTACTTAGGGTTTGCTGAAAAAGGCCTAGGGTGGGGTCAGGCAGCAGTCAGGAGTTTCAGGCTTTGTTGCCCTCTTTTCGTACCAGTTTATGTACTACAAAAAGAATAATGCAAGGTTTTTGAAAGTCCCAATTCTATTTTCTGGCACTAACATCGGATTTTAACAGGTCAAAAGCCTTATTTTAAAAGAGTTTTACCATTATTCAGCAATCCCTAACTATTAATAAAAAAGGTTCTTCGGTTTGTCTTATGCAACGTACAGGGGTATAAGGAATGAAACTCTTATAGAGAAAGACATTTGGCGATTTTTGTCAATTGTTTTCGATCTAGAGCGAACTAATCAATTAAATCTCCTGCCAGATAAGAATTTAGTCGATTTATGCCACCCTATCGAACCATACTAGGTAACGAAGAACCATAAATTGCGCTATTTCACCGAGTCGGGTGAATTGGTTCCCACCCCTCAAGAGTCGGCCCGACAGGAAAGATTAGCCAAAGAACAGGAAAGATTAGCCAAAGAAAGAGAACAACAACGGGCGGAAAAATTAGCCCAAAAGCTGCGAGAATTGGGCATTAATCCCGATGAAATTGCTTAAATATCCGGTTGGGGGTGTTAGGGTGGAAACCACGGCGCAATTTTTCCTTAATTGCTAGGCATTAAGATGAGGAATCCGAAACTCTGATTCTAGCCTAGGAATCATGGCAAAATCTCCACACTGATGTTATAACAATGACCAAGGGCAACAATCTTCAAATATAATTAATGCCATGGTGCAAAAAATAGCTTTTTTTAATCATAAAGGTGGAGTCAGCAAAACTACAACCACTTTTAACCTTGGTTGGATGCTTGCTGAGAAGGGCAAAAGAGTAGACCTCTTGCAAAAGTCTTAAGTCGATCCTTGTACAGCAACATTTTTGAAGATTATCAACTACTAATAAATAATTAACTGAAAGTCCCTCCCATTATTGTTTCTATCGTTGGTTTTCGGATTTATGCAAGAGGTCTAGTAATTATTGTCGATACCGATCCCCAATGTAACTTAACTGGTATGGCTTTGGCTAAAGAAAGTGAAGATAGGGAGGAAAGACTACAAGCCATCTACAATACTTACTATAATATTAAAACAGCTTTAGCACCTGCTTTTGAGTCTCAACCGAGATTAATTGAAGCTGTGGACTGTATTCCTATTGATGGTCGTGATCGTTTATTTCTATTGCCCGGTCATGTGGGGTTAGCTGAATATGAAGTTACCCTAGGTATTGCTCAAGAACTTAGTGGGTCAATTCAGGCTTTAAAAAATCTCCCCGGTGCGATTACATATTTATTAGACAAAACTGCCGAAAGATTTGAAGCTGACTATATTTTAATCGATATGAGTCCCAGTTTGGGGTCAATCAATCAAAATATACTGATGACCAGCAACTTTTTTATTGTGCCAACCACGCCAGATTTTTTCTCGGTTATGGCTATCGATTCTTTAGCTAAAATATTGCCTAAGTGGCACCAATGGGCTAAGGCAGCTAGTGCTTTACCAATTCTCAAAACAGCCAACTATCCCTTTCCCGAAGTTGACCTACATTTTTTGGGAACTATTGTTCAGAAATATCGAATCATAGGTGGCCAAGAAACAAAAGCTTTTCAAAACTGGATTAACACAATCGAGAAAAATATTGGCGATAAAATGATTCCATCTCTAGAAAAAAATGGCATGATGCTACCGAAATTTATCTACGATCAGAATGGTGTACCGGCTTGCTGTACTTTAGTAAAAATTCCTAATTTTAATAGTCTTATTGCCTTATCTCAAGAGCATCAAACGCCCGTTTTTGCGCTAACTGCTGAACAATTGAAATCAGCTAAGTGGCAGGGTAAAGTGTTAGGTAAAGCCCAAGAAAAACGAGAGGACTTTAAAAAGATTTTTTCTGACTTAGCAGACAAAGTTATCGGTCTTACCTCCGAGATTTATGCAGTTAGCCATTGAACAATTTCGCCTTAGTCTTGCCCGCGTTCGTGACTTGATCGCTATCCACAATTCCCTCAAATCTCAGACTACTTCCGCCCTAGATGTATCGGATATCCTCAGAGCGGCTTTAGTCCTGACTGTGAGCGCTTTAGATTATTATATTCACGAAGTGGTTACTCTAGGAATGCTAGAAATTTATCGAGGCCAACGTTCAGAACCTTCTCCCACTCCTAACAGTTCTCAATCTGCCTTTTCTCGTTTTCAAGTCTCCTTGAATGGCGCACGACAAGAACGATTGATAGCTATTGGTATTGGCTCTTGGTTAGAGAACGAAATTCAACAAAACTACGGTTCTTTTTTTGATCAAGAATCTCGCTCAATTTCCGAGGTACTACCAATGATTGAAAATCTCTTCACCAACAAACTTAATAGTAATTATTGGCTAGAGACTGAAATTAGAGAAAACCTCAGATATAAAAGCTTTCAACAACCGGACAAGATAGCGGAGGCCATTAGATTAATTTCAGCCAAGAAATTGTGGGAAGAAGTGGCCAGCAAACTAAATAAACCAGCCAAAGATATTAAAAGCCAACTTAGCATAATTGTTGATCGAAGGAACAAAATCGCCCACGAAGCTGATATAGACCCGAGTTATGGCATTGGCAGTCGCTGGAATATCGATGAAAATCTCGTTAATGATGCCGTTACCTTTATAGAACAGCTTGTTGAAAATATCCATCAGGTACTTGAGGACATCCACTAGCCGAGAATTTCCCCGGCAGTCCAGCAATAAATACTTATGATTTCTCAGGGAATTATAACAATTATTAAATAATGTGTAGTTTTGTATACTGATGTCAAGAACTTAGCTACAATATCAAGTGGCGTAAGATATATAGAGATTAGCTTGTGAGTCGGAATCAAGACAGTCAAACTGACGGGAAACGAGAAGAAGCACAGTTCACTCCTTACAGTGCAGAAGCGATCGCTCAACAATACCGTTACAAACCTTGGCAATTGTTTGGTCGCGCTTTCGTGATTACTTGGTCTTTAGGATTATTTCTCCTCAGTCTCCTCTGGGACAAATGGACAAAGCAAGAAGAAGCCAATAAATACCAGCGTGCCAGCGAACTTAGGCAAATTCTCACCCGTTTGGGTCCCACCTTCATCAAAGTCGGTCAAGCTCTCTCTACCCGTCCCGACCTAGTTCGCAAAGACTTTTTAGACGAATTAGTTAAACTGCAAGACCAACTTCCCCCCTTCGATAACGATATCGCTTTTGCCCTTATCGAGACAGAATTGGGGATGCCTGTAGAAAAAGCCTATCGGGAAATATCCCCCACCCCTGTGGCTGCCGCTAGTTTAGGACAGGTTTACAAAGCGATTCTACCCACCGGCGAAGAAGTAGCCGTTAAAGTGCAAAGACCGGGGCTGCGGGCGCTTTTAAGCCTCGATTTATATCTAATGCGCTGGGCTGCTCAAAAATTCGGTCGTTTATTACCCCTCAATCTCGGCCATGACCTCACCTTGATTGTCGATGAATTCGGCACCAAACTGTTTGAGGAAATCGACTATCAAAACGAAGGTCGCAACGCTGAAAAATTCGCCACTAACTTCCAAAATAACCCCGAAGTTAAAGTTCCCAGTATCTACTGGCGTTATAGTGGTCGCCGCGTCCTCACCCTGGAATGGATTGATGGCTATAAACTCACCGATACCGAGAATATCAAAGCTTTAGGATTAGACCCCAATAATATCGTTAAAATCGGCGTCACCTCTGGATTACAGCAACTCCTCGAACACGGCTTTTTCCACGCTGATCCCCATCCAGGTAATCTTTTCGCCACTTTTGATGGTCGCATGGCCTATATCGATTTTGGCATGATGGACCAGTTAGAGGAGGAAACTAAAGAAACCCTCGCCAGTTGCGTCGTCGATTTAATTAACAAAGACTACGAAAACCTGGCCGCCAACTTTGTCAAACTGGGATTTTTAACCCCAGAAACGGATATAAAACCCATTATTCCGGCTCTAGAACGGGTTTTAGGCAATGCCATCGGTCAAAGGGTCGGTGACTTCAATTTCCGCACTATTACCGATGATTTCTCCGAATTGATGTACCAATATCCCTTCCGGATTCCCGCCAAATTCGCCCTGATTATTCGTTCCCTCGTCACCCAGGAAGGGGTGGCCCTCACCCTCGATCCTAACTTCAAAATCGTCCAAGTAGCCTATCCCTACGTCGCTAAACGTCTCCTGACCGGGGAATCGCCCCAACTGCGCCGGCGTTTATTGGATGTGCTGTTCAAAGATGGTAAATTCCAGTGGCAACGCCTAGAAAACATGATTACAATGGCTCGATCGGAAAGTAACTTCGATTTACTGCCCACAGCGCAATTAGGCATCACTTTTCTTCTCTCGGAAGAAGGTCGTTATCTGCGTCGTCAATTGCTATTAGCTTTGACGGAAGATGACCGTCTCCATACTGCCGAAGTGCAACGTCTCTGGGGTTTAATTCAAGGAGAATTGCAACCGCGACGACTCTTGGATGTGGCCATGAGCGCTTTTCGGGAATTATCGGCCCAAGGTGTGGCCGCTGTCCTTCCGGGAGAAACCAGTTCGCGTTAAAGTGTTTAAGGTCAACATCGGTTAATCACTTTTTCTATGGATTATTATTTTCTGCCCCAACCGCCCTATTTTCTGGTTGTTGCCGGTTTGTTTATCGGTATTACCTGCGGGGCCGCTTTTGAAGCTAGTCTCAAGCAAGTGGTTAACAATTGGTATAAAAACAAGGGTTCAGACGATCAAAATCTTTTAAAATCCAGTTCCTTACAAATTCCTTTTATTGGTATTTGTGTAGGAATCTGTCTTTTCCTTGCCTCGGGATTAGATATATTTATTCTCAATGGTTGGGTTGCCTACGCTATCTCTCTCCCGATGACTATCTTTATCGGTGGTTTGGTTTGGAGTCAGTTAGGGGAATTATTAGGCCAATTACAGCGCGGCGGTTCTAAAGAAATTGACCTCGATTATCGGGGATAATTAGGAGGCAGCAAATATTTAGGACTAAGATCATAGGTGTTAGCAGATAGGAAAGAGCAACTCCCCCACAACTAACACCAAAACCCTAGTTATACCCAATTTACCAGCTATTTTGGCCCGCAATTAGATGCAAAAACCTTTAGCATGGCATTGGCGATCGCTTCCCTTGCATCAGCGCACTGGTTCCGAGGTTTTTGCCTGCTTATTCGCCGAAGATGCGATCGCTACTTTACTAGAAAGTCCCTATCCGGGTAATTCCCTCTCCCGTTACTCTCTTTGTGCTGGTTCCCCGCGTCAGCTTTGGACCCCCGCACTGGGCGAAATTTTGCCCTTTTTAAGCAGTTTACTCCCCCAAACTCGATCGGATGTGCTTCCCGATCATCTTCCCTTCCATGGCGGTTGGTTGGGGTGGTTAGGCTACGATTTAGCTTGGGAAATAGAAAAATTACCCGACAGGAAAGCTGATACTCTCCCTTTTCCCGTCGCTTATTGGTATGAACCAGATAGTTTTGCCCTTCTCGATCACCAAGCACAAATTCTCTGGTTAGCTGCCACTAAACCCGAAGATTTAGATAAATACGAACAATCTTTAACCACTAACCCCGATTTTGAGTTCATCGAGCCTCATCCCTCTCCCTTAATCTTTTATACTTCTCAACTCGACTACGAAAAAGCTGTTAAAAAAGCCTTAGATTATATCAGAAAAGGCGATATTTTTCAAGCAAATTTATCCCTAAGATTTCAAAGCACAACTAAGGCAAAAGGATGGCAAATTTATCGCAGTTTACAACAGATTAACCCTTCTCCTTTTGCCAGTTATTGGCGCACACCTTGGGGCGAAATGATTAGTTGTTCTCCCGAAAGATTGGTAAAATTAGAAAGAGGAATAGCCAGCACTAGACCGATCGCTGGAACCCGTCCCCGGGGTAAAACCGAGGCACTCGATCGACAATTGGCCGAGGAACTATTAACTAATAAAAAAGAGCGGGCCGAGCATATTATGCTAGTGGATCTAGAACGTAATGATCTAGGTAGAGTTTGTGAATGGGGATCGGTTTATGTTGATGAATTACTGACGATCGAGCGTTATAGTCACGTTATGCACTTGGTCAGTAATGTTCAAGGAAAATTAGATAAAAAGTATCATGCTATTGATTTAATTAAGGCTCTTTTCCCTGGGGGAACAATTACCGGTTGTCCGAAAGTTCGTTGTCTAGAAATTATCGAAGAATTGGAACCGATGCGACGCAATTTATTCTATGGTTCCTGTGGCTATATTGACCTACGGGGTCATTTAGATTTGAATATTCTCATCCGTACCCTATTAATGACTACTCAAGGGAATTTAAACACCGTTTGGGGACAAGTGGGAGCGGGAATAGTTGCCGATAGCGATCCCGAAAAAGAATGGTTAGAATCCCTTCATAAAGCTGAAGCACAATTAATCGCTTTACGTTCTTTTTAATTTTTGATTTCAACAAACTAACCTATTGTTGCATCTTGCATGAGTGCCTTTTGCATGAGTGCCTATCCTAACCAAGAAATTAATTTGGCACGACTACTTACTTTTTACCTTATCTGCTATTTTGTAGGATAGCTTCCGATCTTGAACCCTATTCATGAATCAAATTTCTATCGCTGTTACTTTTTTTCTTAGTTTAGTCTTGACCTCGCTTCCCTTTTTACTTTTGGGGGCAGCCGTTTCCAGTTTTTTGCTGGTTTTCGTCAATAAACAGCGATTAGCGGCGATATTTCCCCGTAATCGACTGTTAGGAGCGATCGTTGGCAGTACAATCGGATTAATCTTACCCGTCGGACAATACGGCACGATTCCCGTCGCTAGAAGATTCTTATTAGAGGGAGTACCCCCAGGGGTGGTGTTTAGCTTTCTCACCGCTGCACCTACCCTAAATATCGTCACTCTTTGGCTAACTTGGCAGACTTTCACCTATTCTAGTGTTTTCTTCTATCGATCGCTTTCGGTGTGGTTAATGGCAATTTTTATCGGCACTCTCTTTAGTTTCTATCGGGAAAAACCCCGCACCGATAGTGAAATTCCCCTAGAATCGAGTTTAGTTCTTTCTGGTAGTTTTTTACCGGAGGAAGCAGCCAGTCAACCCCTGCAAAGAGTCGGCAGTCTTGTTTATGAGTATAAAACTAGAGATAGGCAAGCTTGGCCAATTTCTGTGCAGTTATTTCTCGATAACTTTATCGATGAAGCACTGGAATTAGGGGGATTATTAATTATTGGCTGTGCCATCGCTAGTATCTTTCAGTTATTATTACCTCAGAGTCAATTAATTGCCTGGGGGAATACTCCCGCTACTCAAATTCTCGTGCAGTTGTTTTTTGGTTTCACTCTCGCTGTTAATGCCAGTCTTAGCACTTTTGTCCCCGGTTCTTTAATTACTAATCTGTCCGTGGGTTCCACTCTAGCTTTTTTACTGGTCGCTTCCCTCATTGATATTAAAGCTTTTATCCTCCTCCTATCAGCTTTCCGTCCTAAAATCGTCCTTTATTTCGGAATTTTATGCCTGTTAATGACTTTTTTAGTGGCTCTGATCCTCAGTTTTTATCTAGGTTGAATTCCTTCCGGGTCAGAAAAATTTTCTCTTGACAAAAGCCCCTTGACATGATATTATATTCATAGTGGAAAATCCGTGCGCCTACAAGCCCTATTTTCCCAAGCATTTAAACTCTAACTCATCCTGATTCTGCTTGCCGGAGTTGTTTAGTTGTTTTTGAACGGGTTTCGGAATAATAACTCTGTAGTTCACGCTTGAGTTGCCTCATATTCTTCGAGGGTTAGATAGTCTCCTGCTTGATAAGCTGATTCAGAAGCGATTATGTTAGCTTGCTCTTCTTCTGTAATTTCTATTGCAGTATGTCGTTCTTTGATAAAGAGCAAAAAGTCAAGTAATTCAGTCAAAAGGGTGTCAGGTGTCTGCTCGATTTCTTTAATTAGTTGTTCTTTGAGTGTCATAGCTTTATCAGTCATCAGTCATCAGTTATCAGTTATCAGTGATTAATTCAATCATAGTCGATGATTGGTGGTGCGTTACGACGGATTGTTAGCTTGAAGTTAAAACAGAAATTTTTGCCGTCTAACGTACCCTACATTATCTGGATGTTGTCAAATTTTCTCTTGACAAAAGCCCCTTGACATGATATTATATTCATAATGGAAAAGCCGTGCGCCTACAAGCCCTATTTTCCCAAGCATTTAAACTCTAACTCATCTTAATTCTGCCTGCCGGAGTTGCGACAACATAGTTTTATAGTTCTCCATAATTGTTTGGCTATCGGGATGATTTTTCCCTAATACTTGGGTAGCAATCTTAATCGCTTCTAGATAGAGAGGTTCTGCTTCTGTGTACCTGCCTTGGTAACAGTACAATGCTGCTAAATTGTTGAGGGAACTTGCCACAGAGGGATGATTGTCTCCCAAGAGTCGTTTATACAAATCTAATGCTTCTAGAAGGAGAGGTTCCGCTTCTGTGTACCTGCCTTGGGAACGGTACAATGCTGCTAAATTGTTGAGGGAAGTTCCCACATCGGGATGATTGTCTCCTAAGAGTCGTTTTCTCAAATCTAATGCTTGTAGATAGAGAGGTTCTGCTTCTGTGTACCTGCCTTGGTATTGGTACAAGTATGCTAAATTGTTGAGGGAACTTGCCACAGAGGGATGATTGTCTCCTAAGAGTCGTTTATACAAATCTAATGCTTCTAGAAAGAGAGGTTCTGCTTCTGTGTACCTGCCTTGAGAATAGTACAAGAGTGCTAAATTGTTGAGGGAAGTTGCCACAGAGGGATGATTGTCTCCTAATAGTCGTTTATACAAATCTAATGCTTCTAGAAAGAGAGGTTCTGCTTCTGTGTACCTGCCTTGAGAATAGTACAAGAGTGCTAAATTGTTGAGGGAAGTTGCCACAGAGGGATGATTGTCTCCTAATAGTCGTTTTTTCAAATCTAATGCTTCTAGATAGAGAGGTTCCGCTTCTGTGTACCTGCCTTGAGAATAGTACAATAGTGCTAAATTGTTGAGGGAAGTTGCCACATCGAGATGATTTTCTCCTAAGCGGGTTCGAGTTGCGGTTAAACAAT
>NZ_JBLZRT010000147.1:0-11450 GCF_048564745.1 Microcystis sp. | reverse complement strand
TGCGAAGGTTACATGATATCAGCCAGACTTGGAAACTATCTCATCAAATTAGTCCCCCCATAGAACCCCCTTGAGCCATCTTGCACACTTTTCTCTTTTTGTCAAATTTTATGTTAAGAAAGATGTGACTAATGGATAGATCAAGGGGGGCAGGGGGGATCAAACCTAAAATCCATTTTTAATTTAATTACAACCAGCTACTTAACACCCTAAGTTTATATAAATTTCCTCGGCAATCTTCCTGCTACCTCCAGACTCTCCCACTCTAATTTTGCCATTCTCTAAACATCTGTGTAAATAACGAGAATCTGCCAAAATATCGATAATTTTAACCGCGGCATTTTTAAATAAATTTACCTCCGTGGGTTTCTTTCCAATAGTTATCACCGATTCCCCTAATAAGCGCATTTGTGCCTCAGCAAAAGGGTAGGTAAATTGGGGACCAAATCCGGGTATTTGTAGGACGGGTTTTCCTAATCCTACCGCTTGTTCTACTGCTGTCCCCGCCATGGCTAAACAAGCGTCACAATAGTGTAGAATATCGGCAAAAGCATCACGATAACAGCACACCTTAGCCCCATTTTTCTCTAATTTTCCCGCTCCTAAATAATGCCATCCCTCTTGTTTAGCCAAATTTTCTAAGTCGGTTTCTCCGATGCTAGGAATGATAGCAGCCCGAAACTGCATCGGTTTAATTTTAACTATTTCCTCACAGACTTGTAACTGTAAAGCTAAATTACTCAAAGCTTCGGGTAAACGACTCCCCGCTAATAAAGCAATCATGGGAATTTGACTATCTAATTCTAAATCTTTACCCGTTGGTGTTAAGACATCCATAATCGGATAGCCAGCAAAAATCGCTTTTTTAATACCCCGATTTTGTAAATCTGTTGCTGTATATTTATCCCTGGTAAAAACCCTCAAGCAATTCTTCGATCTTAAACATAATTTTGTCAGTAAAGGTAATTTAATTGTACCTTCGTAATAACTGGAAGTAGAAACAATAAAAGCCACAAAAGGACGACCAGTTAAACGAGCGATCGCAATCGGCACTATATCCCCCACTGCTATCAATAAATCACAATTCTTACTAACTTTAAAAGCTGCCTGAATTTGTTTAATAGTTAGACCAATTAATCCCGCTCCAATATCTTTAATCCAATTAAAGGGATTAGTATAAATAATTCCCCCCGATGGCATAGTGGCAGTGGGGGCAATGATTGGTACTGGCAATTTTTGATAAGCTTTTCCCTCTCCCACTAAAGGCAAAGCAGCTATAGATAATTGGGGCTGAATTTTTTGTAATTCCCGCACAATTAAACTAGCATTTAAATCCTCGCCATGACCATTACTAAGAAATAAAACCTGTTTAAGCATCGATTTGGTATCCTCTATATTCCCTTGCTGCCAAAGAAACCGCCACCGTCACCGATTTTGCTTCTATTTGCTTGCTAACTAGCAAAATCTCGCCCATTTTTAAAGCGGCAGCCTCAGCGACGCTAGGGGTTCCCCCTTGCTTGTTGACAATGGCTGAGGGATTGGGGACATTAATATCTCTCAACTCCTCGGCAGTAAAAGTTTTTAGGGGCAATCCTTTCTCCTGACAGTAGGCAATTAAACCCCGTTCATCAGCTTTGATGTCAAGGGTGGCGATACCAGCAATAGCGGCTAAAGAGAGGTGATAACGCTGAAAAACAGCCCTAATTGCCCTATCTATGACCGCTTTCTCCGTCCCACGGATGCAACCTATGCCTAGCCATAATACTCGTCCATGGCACTGCACTTTTGCCCCGGAAGAATCGGCGGGTGAGTGGAAAGCAGGGGAAGCGCCAGTCATCATCGGTGTTGCCTCTAATTGTTGCGGGATTAGGGTTGCCAACGGGGAGAATCACCTTGGGGCTGTTTAGTTAGCTAAAAAACATTTAATACTAAATCCAGTTATTAAAAACTGATTATTTATTCTCCGTTTTGCATGAGTGCATGAGTAGAAAACGGGTTTCTCCGAGAAACCCGTTTTCTGTGCGTTACTCAACGGATTTAGTATAAGAGAGGGTTCGTAAATTAATGTAAAGAAGATGGATTGTTTCTCGCCGCTCCCCGATACCTTTTAAACAGGATTTATTCTAATACACCTGTACGAATAAGGCGCAGAATCTGCGCCCTAGATACCTTACTATCTTAGCGGGTTAAGGCCGCGCCTCTTTCGTACAAAGTGCGGGCGTAATCGGTCCAAGTACCCTGGCCCCAATAACGGAAACAACTGGTTTGCACGAGCAAATTATAAAGCAGTGCCTCCAGATAATCCGGTCGTCGGGTAAAACTAGGATCCGCCTGTACTAAAGGATCATATTTTTCGTGGAATTGAGCGCTTAATTGGTTCATCGGTTCGAGGACATTTTCGTAACCGCGCACCCAACTGAGATCATTTGTCCAAGATGCCCCATCCATGCTAAAACGGTGGTCGGTCTGTTTTAACTCAGCGATCGCCTGTTCCACTGCTTCCGGGGTAGCGGCATCCGGATTAACTCGCTGCCAGATTTTATGCTGGTGTACGGCTTGAATTGGGGGATAATCTTGGGGATTAACGCCAGCAGCCTCGATTAACTCCAGATATTCCGTGCCGTTAAATCCTGCCACACTGGAACCCCCCTGCATTTCTCGCCAAGGATTGGGAAAATCGCGAGGAAATTCATTCATCATCACGCCACCATTTTCACCGTCGGCAATCTGGGAACCTAGGGAAGGAACCCAAACGCCGCCGATTTGCTGTTTACCGCGGCATTTAGCCTCGTGGTAGGGTTGCATTTGGGCGACTAATTTGGTGTCGGAACCCTGGGTTTTAATCAAAGCAGTAATGGCAATCACTTCACCGCGAGAATTGCGGGCCACCAAGCGATTAGGAATATATTTTTGTTCCTGACTCAATCCCGAACCGTCGAGATTTTCCACCGAGTGTTCCTGTACCAATAACCAACGATAGCCGCATTCTTTCAGAGCTTTAATATACTCGTAGAGGGTATCGGGATGGTTAGGAAGGTGCATTTCTGGGGGAGAGAACCCTTTGACTCGTTTCAGGGCATCCGGGCCAAAAATCGAGGCAAAATAGGTTTGCCACGCTTGCATCTGTAATTTTAGATCGGGAATCGGTGTGGAAGGGGCCACCGCATGACTCCACATCGTCCCCAACCATTCCACATAGGGTTGATATTGACTGTTACAGGTGATTAATTTGAGTTTATCGAGGATATCCTGCCGTCCCATCTGTACCAAACCCCAGAGGAGATTGCCGGAATAATCGAGCATAATCCGGGGATTACAGCCTTCCGCCACCAATTCTGGGATAAAATCGCCCATGCGACTGTAACACCAGGCAAAAACGCTGGCATTATGGTTATCGCCATCCCCTTGATGCTCGAACATATGCTGGAGATTGCAGATTAATTCCCCGTTAACACCTGCGGGGATGGTGGGTTGGTGCATATGCAAGGCACAGGCAAAACCAGCGTTAATATTGTCTAATTTGAGATTTGTTGTCGGTAAAAAGATCGGATCATGGTGATTGACAATCGCTGCGATTTCCTGTTCCCAACCGCAAATAGTTGGTAGTCCGGGGCGTATTTCCGTGATAGGGTTCGATTTCGATGATACGGGTGTAGCGATCATAATTTTTCAGGCGAATAGATTGAGATAGTTTGTCCCCACTCTCCCAGGGACAACTTTTTTTACTGGCAACAGGTCACTCTTGACTGTTCACTGCTAACTGAGCTAAGAGCGCGGACTTGATCCTATCCCATTTATACTGGGAGTAACCCCCTCCAGACACAAGCCTTCGTAACTCGTTAAAAATCAAGATGATTCTTTACTGAACTTAACCGATCCTCGCACTATGATACAAACAACTATCCGCCCTTTTACCTGTAACTTTTAACCATGTTCTCGGCGACTACCGAAATTCTTGTTATCCTCTTCCTGATCCTCCTCAATGGAGTCTTTGCCCTCTCGGAAATTGCCATTGTCTCGGCGCGCAAAGTCCGTTTAGAACAATTAGCCAGAGATGATCGACGGGCGGCGGTGGCCTTAAAATTGGCCAATGATCCCAATCAAATTTTATCGACGGTGCAGATTGGCATTACCCTCGTGGGTATCTTTGCCGGGGCCTACGGAGGAGCTAATTTATCGGTCAGTGTGGCGCAATTATTGGCGCAAGTTCCTGTTTTAGCCCCCTACAGTCAAGCTTTGGGATTAGGATTAGTGGTGTTAATTATTACCTATCTATCCCTGGTGGTGGGGGAATTAGTGCCGAAACGGTTAGGTTTAAGTAATCCCGAAAAAATCGCTATCCTCGTTGCTGATCCTCTCGATAAGCTATCGAAAATTGTTTCGCCCGTTGTCCATCTTTTGAGTCAATCGACTAATCTGATTCTCGGTTTGTTGGGGATTAATACTAATAACAATGATTCCCCAATTACGGAAGAAGAATTGAAAATTATGCTTAAACAGGGAACCGAAGCGGGAACCTTTGAGGAAGCAGAACAGGATATGGTGGAAAGGGTGTTAGGATTGGGCGATCGCAGAGTAAGCCAGATTATGACCACGCGCCCAGATATTATTTGGCTAGATTTGGAAGATAGCGCCGAAATTAACCGCCAGAAGCTAATTGAGAGCAATCATAACCGTTTTCCTGTGTGTCAGGGCAGTTTAGATGAGGTTTTGGGGGTAATCGAAGTCACAGACTTATTAGCGGATTGTTTAAACGGTGAAAGTTTCGACCTAACGAAGGATTTACAACAGCCGCTTTTTGTGCCGGAAAGCACTAGGGGTTTAAAAGTTTTGGAATTGGTGCAGCAAAGTGGTCATCATATTGCCTTGGTAGTGGATGAGTACGGGGTGATTCAAGGATTGGTGACGCGCAAGGATATTTTAGAGGCAATTGTCGGCGATTTACCCCAATTAGATAATATTGAAGATGCTCAGATCGTGCAGCGGGAAGATGGTTCTTGGTTGATCGATGGCACAGTGGCGATCGAAGATTTTAAAGAATTATTTGAAATCAGTGAATTACCCGGGGAAAAACAGGGCAATTATCACACTTTAGGTGGTTTTATTATTACTCATCTTGGCAGGATTCCGGGGGCTGCTGATCATTTTGAATGGCAAAGGTTGCGCTTGGAAGTGGTGGATATGGACGGGAATCGCGTCGATAAGGTGTTAGTAACGCTATTGTTGGATGATTTGTAAGTAAGTAGCTGGTTCTAATTAAATTAGACCTGTATCAGACTTATCTGAAATGACTATAACACCTAACAGCTGATGAGATGCACCCGAAGCGACTATTTTTGAAAGCTTGAGCGGCCAAGTCATTAGCCACTTTTGCCACAAACCCCTAAGTAGCATCATGCTCAACGGATTTAGGATGATTATTTTTCTAGTCCGAAAAGCTCGCTCTTGAAAAAGGGGACAATTGTTAATTATTATTAAAAGTACATTTACTAATTAACCAAAATACCAGTGAAACTAGCTCAAGCTCAGACGATATTAACAGACACTTTAACCGTATTTTGGGGAGAATGGCTAGATTTACGGGCGAGAGTCCTTCAGATCGCCGCCACAGGTCTAGTTTCTCCCCTAATCTATATTATCGGTTTCGGGTTGGGGTTGGGAAGCGCCCTCGATCGCTCCATGAAACCCTCGATCGGCGATTCCTATCTAGAATTTATTTTACCCGGAATGGTGGCCCTGTCCTCAATGGCGATCAGTTTCGGGGGAACCACCTTTTCTATCTGTGGCGATCGCTTATTTAGTAAAACCTTCGAGGAATTATTATTACTTCCCGTCCATCCCCTCTCATTATTTTTAGGCAAAGTTTTCGCGGGAATTTTGCGCGGTGTAATGACTTCTGCATCAGTGATTCTCGTCGCTATCTTATTTACAGGAAAATTTGTCAGTTTTCTCAATCCCCTCTTTTTATTAGTTTTAATCTTAAATTGTGCCGTCTTTGCCGGTTTAGGGGCAATTGTCGGATTGCGAGTTAAATCCCTCGAAAGTGTCGGTCTCTATAATAACTTTTTAATCGTGCCGATGTCTTTTTTAGGAGCAACTTTTTTCGATCCCCAAACCTTACCCTGGGCATTAAAAATTATTGTTTATGCCTTGCCCCTCACCTATGCTAGTCTGGGATTAAGAGCCGCAGCCTACGATATCAATCAATTTCCTTGGTTCGCTATTCCTATTTTATTAATTGTCGCTATTCTTCTCTCGATTGTCGGTGCTTATCAATTCTCCCATCAACGGGATTAAATCAGTAATCAGTAATCAGTTATCAGTTATCAGATTTAAGTATTCGGTGAACAGTTCACGGATTACTGTTTACTGTTTACCGATAAAAGCAAAAAGCTCCTATCTCCTATCTCCTGACTCCTGACTCCTTTTTCCCTTGAATAAATATATCCTTTTTTATAAACCCTACGATGTATTATGTCAGTTTACTGATGAAAATGGGCGCTCGACTTTAAAAGATTATATTCCTATCCCAAATATCTATTCTGTCGGTCGTTTAGATAGGGACAGCGAGGGATTATTATTACTCACAGATAACGGTCAATTACAGCATCGTTTGGGTCATCGTCAATTTGCACATCCGCGCACCTATTGGGTACAAGTCGAAAGAATTCCAGACCTAAACGCTTTAGAAAAATTGCGTCAAGGTCTTCATATTCAGGATTATCGCACTCGACCAGCAATAGTTAATTTACTAGATTTTGAACCAGATTTACCCCCCAGAGAGCCACCGATTCGTTATCGAAAATCTGTCCCCACCGCTTGGTTAGAAATTACCTTAACTGAGGGAAGAAATCGTCAGGTAAGAAGGATGACAGCTGCCGTTGGTTATCCCACTTTAAGATTAATTAGAACAGCCATTACTATTGACAAAAACAATAAATTATGCTTAACAGGATTACAACCCGGTCAATGGCGAGAAGTGACTGAAAAAGAGAGAAAAGCCTTAGAAAGGTTATAATTTATGTAAGTAACCTTGATAACCAAAGTTGAATGTATAGTGTGGGACTTGATCAAATGACCCACAATTATCTATAATATTGAATATTAAACCTAAAGACAAATATGAAAGTTAAAATTAAAAATCTTGGCATTTTAAAACAGGCAGAATTCAGTCTAGGCGACCTCACAATTATCTGTGGTCGTAATAATACAGGTAAAACTTATGCTACCTACGCTTTATTCGGTTTTTTATACACTTGGCGAAGACTATTAACTTGGCCAACATTTAGCCTCAAAGAAAAAGTTGATCAACTACTTTCTGATGGTGTAATTAGTCTCGATCTACAGGAGTATGTTCAACAGTGTGAGATTATTCTTACTACAGGTTGTCAAAGATATATTCAACAAATACCTGAAGTTTTTGCTGCCAACGAGGAGAGGTTTAAAAATGTTGATTTTCAGATAGAATTAAATTTTGACAATATTCAATTTCAAAATAAGTATGAAAGGAAAATTAGTACAGCAACATTGGAAATTATCTCGATTAACAAACCTGAAGATGAGCCTTATTTATCCATTACATTATTAACAGAAACAGAAAAAATAAATCTGCCAGTGCATTTTCTTGAGGATATAATTTACGACAGCATCCAAGATATAATTTTCTCTCAGTTTTTTCCCAGGCCATTTATTGCTAGTGCAGAAAGGACAGGAGCGGCAATTTTTCGCAAAGAGTTAAATTTTGCTCGTAATCGTTTACTGGAAGAAATTAGTAAAAATAGCAATTTTAATCCTAGAGAACTGTTATTTAATGTTTCTCAGGATTATGCGCTACCAGTCAAAAAAAATGTAGATTTTACTAGACAAATAGAAACAATTGTCAAAAAAACTAGCTTTATCGCCGAAAATCATCCCAGTATTTTAGAAGATTTTGCCGATATTATTGGTGGTCAATATATGATTACTAGCAATGATGAACTTTATTACATTCCTAAAGGAAAAAAACTTAGACTATCGATGGATGAAAGTTCTAGTGCTGTACGTTCTCTTTTAGACATTGGCTTTTATTTAAGACACGAAGCTCGAATCGGAGATTTGTTGATAGTAGATGAACCTGAATTAAATCTCCATCCAGAAAATCAACGCCGTATCGCTAAACTTTTCGCTCGACTGATCAACATTGGTATTAAAGTTTTTATCACTACTCACAGTGATTATATTATCAAAGAAATCAACACATTAATTATGCTTAACCATAATAAACCACACCTGAAACAAATTGCCGCAGAAGAAGGCTATAGACAAGAGGAATTATTATCTGCTAATCAAGTTAAAGTCTATATTGCTGAAAAAGCTTTAAAGATGTTAAAAGGACAAAAAAGAAAAACCAAATTTAACACTTTAACTCCCGCTAAAATTGATCACAAAATGGGTATCGAAGCACGCAGTTTTGATACTACTATCGAAAATATGAATCGTATTCAAACGGCTATTATTTGGGGTGAGGAGTAATGTCTGATATTGCTATCCTCAAAGAAATGATTAGCAAGTGTGCGATAGTAGAGTTGGAATATAAAAAAGAGTACAAACGAGATAGTTATTTACTGAAACTGATAGAAAATCAAGATAACTATTCATTTGTGATTAGTGGAATGCCTGAACCCGATCAAGTTATTGCGATCAAGCTAGATGAGTTTTTTGATGTCCGCAAAATTTTTACTGGTAATAAAGGTGAATGTAAGCGTGCAGATTTTATAATTATCGCTAATACCCCTACTGAAAAAGTTATCCTTTGTTTGGAAATGAAGAAAAGCAGAGATTCTAATTCATCGATAATTAAACAATTAAAAGGAGCCGAATGCTTTGTCTCCTATTGTCGTGAAATCGGACGCTTATTTTGGAATCAACCCGATTTTCTTCAGGACTATCAATATCGCTTTGTTAGTATTAAAAATATCAGTATTTCTAAAACAAGCATGAGCAGCCGTAAACTTTCTCAAAAAAGTGAGATTCACGATCAACCAGAAAAAATGTTAAAAATTTCCGCTCAAGCGAAGCACTTTCAATAATTAATTTAGTCCTATAGCTTGACATTATGACCGATTTAATCTCGATCGAATAACGATCTTTTGCCGAGAGTGCCGAAAGAGCCTTATCGATGCTCATTTTTAAAAACTTCAAACACCTGCCGGCTGAAATATTTTAACTTATCAGCCACCTTAGCAGAAGGTTGATAATTGCCGACTAATTGCCAGTTTTCCACCGTAGATAGTCGCCAAGCAGTTCCTTGATGGTTAAAAGCCTGCATTTCTAAGCCAATCAAACGCTGATGCTGATCCTCGCTATCGAGATGAAAACGAATTTGTACCAGAATACTGCGCCCTTGAATTCTGGGACTCCAACCGGGAAAATGGAAAGCGATATCGATCGAGTCGGGATCCGTTAACTCCCTTGTGTGGGGATCGTTGCGCCAAGGTTTCAGATCTGCCTTTGCATCGGGGAATTGTTGTTTAAACAGGTTGACGAGTGTGGCGATCTTCGCCGTTAATTCTAATCCTTTTGCCTGTTCCGACGCATTCATGCTCACCTCTGATAATTGCTTATAAAGTAACTATTTATACAGTTTAGCCCTGCTTTTTGCGACTATTGGAACAATTATAACGATATTTTCTCGATCGAGTCCAAAATGCCGCACCTGTCAATCAAGATATCCGCTGCCAAAAAGACAAAATCAAAACTACACTAGAAAATAGGATAATCGACAGGAACAGTATTTTCTATGAATCCCCAAGAGTCTCTATTACAATCGATCGAAAAATTAGGCTATCGGGTTACGGTGGGTGATGTGGCAGCAAAATCGGGTTTAGAGATTAACACTGCACAACAGGGATTATTAGCTTTAGCGGCGGAAGCGGGGGGACATTTACAGGTAGCAGATACGGGGGAGATTATCTATCTTTTCCCTGAAAATTTTCGCTCGATTCTTTTGAATAAATATTGGCAATTGCAGTTAAAAGCTTTCGCCAGTAAAATCTGGCAAGTAGTTTTTTATGTTATTCGCATTTCCTTTGGCATTGTTTTAATTATTTCGATTTTAATCCTCTTGTTTGCTATTCTGGCGATCCTGATAGCTTCAATGTTTAAAGATAGTGACTCGGATAACAATTCTGGAAATAACAACATTAATATTAACTTCTTTCCCACGGACTTTTTCTGGATTTTTTATCCCGATTTTAGTAATAACTACTACGAAAGAAGAGATCGGGAAGTTAAGGCAGAAAAACCCCCTAGTAAGATGAATTTTCTCGAGGCAGTTTTTTCTTTTATTTTTGGCGATGGCGATCCTAATTTTAATTTAGAGGAGAGACGCTGGCAAACTATCGGTAAGGTAATTCAAAATAATCGTGGCTCGATTATCGCTCCACAAATTGCCCCCTATCTCGATAGTATTACCCCCAGTCAGGAGGAGACAGAAGATTATATACTCCCAGTTTTAACCCGCTTTAATGGGTTGCCGCAAGTGTCCGATCGAGGCGATATTATCTATTATTTTCCCGATCTACAGGTGACAACCAAAGAGAGAAAAGTACAAGCATTGTCACCCTATCTAAAGGAAAAACGCTGGAAGTTTAGCGAAGCAGATAGCGGTCAAATTATCTTAGCTTTAGGTTTAGGGGCGGTTAACTTTATCCTCGCTTTAGTTTTAGGATATTTGCTCAAGAGTGATAGTGTCGATTTGAGCGGTTCTCTGGGGTCGATAGTCACAGGTATCTACGGTTTTCTCCTCAGTTATGCCGCTGCTTTTTTGGGGATTCCCCTCGGTCGTTATTTCTTTTTACAGTGGAGAAATGAGCGGGTTAATCAACGCAATCAACAGCGAGAAAAAAGAGCAGATCTATTTGCACAAAATAATCCTGAATTAGAGCAAAAACTGGCCTACTCTCGTCAATTTGCTGACCAAAAAGTGATTAAGGATGCTGATATTAGTTATTCTACGGATCAAGACTATCTCGAACAAGAGATCGAGCGCTCGGATAAAATCGATCGAGAATGGCAAAAACGCTTAGAATCCCCCGATTAATCGCTAAAATCCCCACCAACAAGTTTACTAAAAAGAGGGCGAATACAATTCGCCCCGACCAGAAAAAATTCTCTTTAAGTAAGTAGTTATAATTCAATTGAAGATAGATTCTGCCCGGTGCATCTCACATTTGCAGAAATACCGACAATCAGCAATTATCAGTGACTCTTAAATTATTACCAATGTATTAGCAGCTGCGTGTAAGCATCCCACCGAAAAGCTAGTGCGCGGGGGGTTTGGGGGCGGCACTTCGACACGCTCAGTGACCGCGCCACGCCCCCAACGGGGGGTTTGGGGGGTAGAACCCCCCAAAAGCTTGGATTGATTGATAAAATCGGAAGTAATGCCAAATTTTAGCCGAGAGTTTCCC